>CALWFS010000194.1 GCA_944377705.1 uncultured Mediterraneibacter sp.
CAGTATCCCCACAAGTTTTTCCGAATCCCTGGCATTCATCTGACAGCCGAAAGTGGTGACACAGAAAGTGAGCTGCCGTCCGGCAGCTTCCTCCATTTTTTTCAGGTTTTTCCTTGCTCTCTCGATAAAATAATATTGTCTTTCCGGCTCTGATACCGGGATCTCCATCTCCCTCTCAGCCAGATCCATTCTGTTATTCTCCATATTCTTCCATTCCTGTATTTTTTGTCCTTTGTTTGTTACACAAACTGGTTTCTCTTTGCGTCATATGTATAATCGATCGCAGCCAGCTTTTCTGTGAGCTCATCTCTATTGATCTGCATATCGTCACAGAGTGTCTCAAGAGACGGATAAAAGTCCCTTAATTTTGTATTGACCACTCCGAGAAGAATCACCGGGTCTCCGGGTAATCCTGCGAGCATCTGATCAGCTCCTTTTCTGTAATAATATACTCTGCCCGGACGTCATGCCCCTCCGCCGGAACCTTCTCAACACACTGCACGTCAAATGCCAGAGCCGCTTTTACACACCGGTCATTTCCGTCCAGATACGTATCGTAAAATCCTCCTCCGTAACCGATCCTTGCACCGGATCGGTCAAAAGCAGCCCCGGGCAGGATAACAAGCGTCTTTTCATCCGGCAGAGGAGCTTTTGAACACCACGGTCCCGGCTCTGGTATATTCCACGTTCCGGGTCTTAAGTCTGCCCTGCTTTTTATAAAAAAGAATTCCATTCTTCTTCTGCCCACGACTCTGGGAGCAGCGACCCGCTTCCCTTGTCTCAGAGATTCTTCTATGATCCCTGTTGTTCCTACCTCATCGCGGAAGGACGCATAGCAGTAGATGAAGCGCGCATTTTTATAGAAGTCTTCCCGGATGAGCCGTTCTGTAATCTCCTGCGCTGCCGCCCTTCGCTCTGCTTTTCCGATTTCTGAGCGGATCTTAAGGATATGGTTTCTAATTTCCTCTTTTGTTTCCATTCCTGTTTCCATATTTCTCACCAAGATTTATGACTGTTCCGTCTTTTTCTTCAATATCGATATTATTGAGCTGACCTCTGAGATTCTGCTTCACCGCCTCCAGATACTCTGTCCGCAGCAGTTTCTGCTCCAGGCGCTCTGCCTCTGTAAGCCCTTCTGCTTTTGATTTCCTGTACAGCTCATTGATTCTTTTTATCTTCTGTCCGTCCATGACATTTCCTCTCTGCTATATCTTCCGGTCAGACGCGCTGTCTTTTCACCCCGCGCCTTTTGGTTCACCGGAGAGTATTATACACTATTTATCCTCCTTCGTCCAGACGGACGTCAAAGCTCTTCCGTTTCAGGCATCAGCCAGGTCCTTCTCTATAAAATATCAGCTTGAGTAATTTTCAAGAAATGCATACAGCTCCTTTACTGTTCCCACATATTTTCCCTCTGCAATCTCCTGCTGGACTTCTTCAGGCAGATCTGTCACAGGTATTTCTGTAAATTCGTAGATCGTGCTGCGGTCATTCAGATAAACGCACACAAAACCCTGGAGTTCACACAGGTAGAAGCCTTCTGCTTCTGCGTCCGGATTTTTTACCTTCTCACCTTCCGCCGCAATGCTTTCAGTCTCGGACACCCCGTCCCTTGCCTGAGCATTCTGCCTGTCCATTACATGCTCATAGGTAAGCTGGTATCCGGCTGCCAGAAGCATTCCAAGGATCAAAAATGCACCAAAAAAACCAATAATGTATCTGGATTTCATAATCTCCACCCCTTTTTCATACATTATTGGCTTTTTAAAACTTTTTATACAATTCTGATCTGTTTCACCTATTGCCATATGCAATATATTATTTTTCTCAACTTCCCGTCTTACTCCTCCGGCATGAGATGAAACTTCCTGCACAGACGAAGCAGTCTCGCCCCCATCGGCAGGGCCTCGATATCTTCATCCGACAGTGTTCCGATCTTAAGTATCACTACCACATATACGATCATGCCGATCAGGATCGCGATGATCGTCGGGATCCAGCGTCCTCCGATCAGAAGATCCAGCGCCAGGTGTACTGCATAAGTCACAATACCCATAACAGCGGAAGCAATAAGCGGTTTTATAAATGTATCCATAATATTCATCCTGAAACCGCATACCTTATGTACTTTTCTCTGATTGAGCCAGCACATGCACGCTGCAAAGACAATATTCCCCGCTGCCAGTGCATAGACATTCATTTTAAATGCTGTCATCATGATCACAAACGCGATCAGGTGTACTGCCAGGGCGATACATGCATTCTTTGCCGGGCTGGATATATGATTCAGGCCATGCAGGATCGAATTGGATATGGATGACCATGCATACAGCACAACAACAACCGATCCCAGCATGAGGAGATATGCCGGCGTCTTGCTGGCGTCATTGTAGAGAAGCACCATGAGCGGCGAGGCAAGAACAAGGAAGCCCACTCCGCAGGGGATCGTGATCACCATCGTAAGCCGAAGCGTCTGATCGATTTTCTCATGCACAAGTCTCCTGGACCTTGTGGCGACCGCCGCTGTCAGGCTGGGCACTACGGACGAGCACAGTGCCCACGGGATCGAGAGCGGCACATTGACAAGCGTGTCATACTTGCCTGAATAGATTCCCTGGAGGGCCATATACTCCTCCTCCACATATCCCTGCGCGTCCATGATATGATTAAAGATCGTAAGGTCAAGGATCTGATTGATATTATAGATCGCTGTGCTGAACAGGATCGGAACAGCCGTAAGAACCAGCACCTTTAAAATATAGCGGTAGCTGTCCTCCTTCCCGGAGCGGTCTGTCTGATACTGTCTGCTCATCTGCCCTCTGTACGCCCATACGACAAAAATCAGGAAGATCAGGGCGATCAGGGCGCCCAGCACAGTCCCGAGGGTTGCCCCTGCCGCGCCGTACGCGGGACCGAGAAGTTCCTCTCCTGCTTTTTCTCCTGCCCTGGTACCGATATCTACAAAAAGACCTGCTCCCACAATGCTGACCACCGCGCGGATAAGCTGCTCGATGATCTGGGACACTGCTGTCGGCATCATCGAGCCAAGCCCCTGAAAATACCCTCTGATCACTGCCATGATGGCAACCAGGAAAAGTCCCGGCGCAAGCATCTGAAGCGCATAGACACTCAGAGGGGATTTCATCGCGTACACAGAGATTGCGTCAGCCCCGAAAAAGACCGCCGCAGTAATAACTACACCCACAACTGCCGCAAACAGCATGGAACAGCGGAATACACGGACGGAATTCCGCTTCTGACCTGCTGCCAGCTTTGCCGACACCAGTTTGGATACAGCAGTTGGCAGGCTCAGAGATGACACCATAAGCGCCATGGCGTAAATCTGATAAGCATAACCGTAAAAACCATTACCAGCGTCCCCGAGTATATTTGCAAGAGGGATCCTGTATATGACACCTATAATTTTTGTAAGGACAGTCGCCACGGCAAGGATTGCGCCCTGTGCGATAAAATCATCATTTTGAGCGGACCGCGTTCTCGTCTTTCGTGTATCTGCCATTTCTATTTCCTCCAGCTCTCTTAATTCTCGGATCAGCGCAGTATGCCTGCCTTCTTCATAATCACCCTCTGCCTGTCCTCCATGACCTTCCGCTCATCTTCTTCCATATGGTCGTATCCGAGAAGATGAAGCATGCTGTGCGCGATCAGGAATGCATACTCCCTTCTCACAGAATGTCCGTACTCCTCTGCCTGGGATATCACTCTGTCCTTTGATATCACGATATCCCCCAGCATAAGTTCACCGGTTTCAGGGTCAAAAGCATCCGCGTTCTCTTCAATGCCGCTTAAATCCCCCGGAGTCTCATACTCCAGCATCGGGAAAGAGAGTACATCCGTTGCCCGATCGATCTGACGGTGCTCCCTGTTCATGATACGAATCTCTTCGTCATCTGTAAGAAGAAGGTTCACCTCTGCCTCGTACGGGCAATCCTCGCATTCAAGAACAGTCTCAACTATAAGTTCTGCCGTCTCCTTCACGTCAAAAGGAAGTATAACCGCTCCTTCTTCTTCAATATACAGGGTCATACACTTCTCCTCCTGCCGCTTTTTGCTCTTCCGGCACTTTTCCGTTCACTCTTTTTCTCATACTCCTCATATGCCTTAACGATCCTCTGAACGAGAGGATGTCGTACCACATCCTTACTGGTCAGCGTACAGATGCTGATCCCTTCCAGATCCTTTACCACTTTCACGGCAACATCCAGACCCGAAACAGCCCCTGAAGGCAGGTCCTTCTGCGTGGAATCCCCGGTGATCACGACCTTGGAGCCAAAGCCGATCCTGGTCAGGAACATCTTCATCTG
>CALWFS010000195.1 GCA_944377705.1 uncultured Mediterraneibacter sp.
GTACTGCTCAAAAAAATAATCTTTACTTCACTGTTTATCTTTCGAACAGCAGAGGCAACAGCCATGCCGTCCATCTTACCCTCACCCATGAAACAATCTAAATATAGCGCATCCAGTTCATTAATATCTTCTTTTTTTAATAAACCCTCACCAGAATGGTAATACTTTACTTCAAAATTTTTTTTGCCAGCAAATTCTTCTTGATAACACCGAAACAACTCTTTATAATAGTTTAAAATGATATTTTCATCGTCCACAACGCAAATTCTAATCATTTTATCCTCCTAAAACTGTATTTTCTAAAGATTTCCAAATCTTAACTACTCTACCACACATCTTCCCCAAAATCAAGTTTTGGGGAAGATGTGAGTACTGTATTTTTATTGTTTCTGGTTTCAATTATTTAGTTTTTGCAGGAGAATCCGGCTGGTAGGCTTGTATAAGCTCCATTGCCATTGTTAAAACTATACCAGATCTGATCTATTGGGGTGCTGCTTCCCGGGATAGTCTCCACTATCATTACTTTATCGTTCATTGCATTCGTCCATGCCTGATCAAAATCATTTGCATTTCCTCCACCGTCGACAAAGTCCGCTTTAAGTTTCTCCTTTGTTGAATCTGACCACTGCCAGTCTCCGCCATATGATGTCGTCGGAATATCTTTGGACGGATATGAAGTCGACATTACATATATCGAAGCACTTGATTTCGGATTGGTTTTGGGGACAGGTCTTACAGCGTAAATTCCCTTGTTAAGCTGGTTATATGCGGTATGTTTGGTGATATTGCAATAACTGGCCCATTGTTCCCTGCATCCGCTATACACTGATTTGCTCCCAAAAGCATTGTCGTTCGGTATCTTCTCTACTTTCATTTTTGCATTTGATATAGCATCATATATTTCGTTTAACCCGCTGCTTGCCGGAAACCATTTTCCATTCTCAGGACCGTTTCCATTAATAATTGTGGGAGTTGCACTCACATTGTATTGAGCTGCTTGAAGATCTCCTGTAACTTTTATAGTTGAAATCCGATTGTAGATCGTCTGTCCCTTATACTCCTCTTTGTATGGAATTCCCGTATTGATCCGATCTGCACCACCACCTGCAAACAGAGGCATATACGCTGGGATCGTTCCACTTACATCTATATAGATGTAGCCGCTGCTGTCAACGCCCATGCTGCAGCTAATAGTAACCGGATAATAATACATAGTATTGTTCAGCAGACTGAGCGGCACAACTAATGAGTAGGAAATCTCTCTGGAGCTATACCTCACCTTCGCCGGGGTCGAGGTTTCGATCGTTTCCGTTCTTTGATATACGCTTTCAGCGTTACTCTTGGTATGTTTAAAACTGCCGGCAACATTAAAGACTTCCACTTGTCTATAGGTGTCTTGGTTCTCGCCATACCATGTTAACAGCTGCGCGTTCAAAGCATCGTAATCTTCTTCGTCCATGGGCTGTGTTGTCTCAACGCCGTCAAGGGTTTCTGACGAATACTTGAAATTCTCTACATCGAAGCTGCTTGTGACGTCTAAAGACTTCAAATCATTTGTAGAAACTTGAGCGCCATTAAAATAAACCTTGTCCTTTGTAGCCTCAGGAGCATTTTGATAAGTGGAGCTGTCAAATGTCGGCGCTTTGACGATCAGCTCTACACTGTCCAGTACTACATATTTGCCTTCTCCTGAACCCATCAGTTTTCTGAAATAGGTCTCAAAATTTTCATATGTTGTCCCATCCTCGTCCACAATGCTGAGATACTCGTCTCCGACCGTGAATTCTATTTCAGAAACCTTCTCCGTTTTGCCATTCCACGTATTATATTCCGTCTGCACCAGACCTAAGCTCTTTGTATCTTTATCATAGGTAACCTTGTACTCTAAATCTGTGATGTTATACAGGAAGAACTTTCTTCCTTCAACAGTATAATTGCTCAAATCCAGGCTCAATTGCAGCGGCTTGCTTTCATCTGCCTCGATTTTTACCATCACCGCTTCAAGCTGTAGATACGGATCATCCTGCATTAACACAGTCTCTAACCCCTTGCCTCCCAGTTCTTCACTTATGGGATCTTTTGTCACTGCGTTCCGCCATCCTTTGAACTCATAGCCTGCCTGAATGACCTGTGAATCCGGATCATCTAACAGTTTCGTTACAATCTGTTTCTCAGTCTCTTCTTTTGCTATAGCTTCAATCGTTGCCTGTCCGCCAGGGAAGTCTGTAAAATCTGCCTCTATAAAATAATTTTTATCATTATTGGGAGGCGCAACCACAGCCGGGTCAAACTGCTGTCCCTGCTGCAGCTGGAATTCCACTCGGTACTCTGAAAACACAGCATATACGGTCATATCACTGGTGATTTTTGTTCCTGACGGAATCACCTCTCTCGAAGTGGGATCGGAAGCCCAGCCCACAAAGGCTTTATCTGAGTTATGAGATATTACCGCCACCTTCTGGGAATAGAACTGATCACCGCTTGCAAACTTTGCCACAAGCGTATTCTCGCCACTCTTACCGGTCGTATAATTATGAATCGTTGCAGGCTGTGCTTCTGAATCATCGACGCGGTAGGTGATCGAGATGTTCTTTTCATTGCTCCACTCCACCTGACCTTCTGCTGATATGCCTCTGTATGTACGCTCAAGCAGAGGATGGGCAGAATCGTATTTTCCGTCTATCAGCTCTAAAACCATGGCTTTCATCTGATAGGACACCAGATTCCTGTTAAATCCTTCGACCTCTCCCGCAATCCCTTCTTCCTGTTCAAAGATGATCTGGAGCATATACTTTGACGCACCAGTGCTGGCGCCGCTTTGTGAAACAAGATTCTCCGTATAAAATCCCGCATACTGAAAGCCGGGTACGCTGCCTGTCAGATTGGAATAATGCATACTCTGATATGGTGCTGGAAGGACTCCCTGGTTACTGAGAACCGGCTGCGGATCAATCCTAAAGTTTTCATATGCCTGTTCAATTTCTTTGTCAAAGAATTCCAAAACGTCCGCTGACGCTCTGTTGTTGCTTGCCGCAACGACGCCTCCTACTAACAGAGACCCGATCAGGGCAACAACCGAGAGCACCACAGACATTTCGACCAAAGTGAAAGCTTTCTCTGATGTAAATCGCTTCATAAAATTCCTCCTTTCCATGTGTATCTAGCCGGATAACAGCCCATGTGCCATATCCCACAGTGTTTCTGTCCGGCAATACACTTCTTGTTGTTTCTCTCCTAATTCCAGCTTTTGCATCAATACTCTCCGTATGCCATCGGCAACACCCCCTTTCCATCTTTTATCCCCCTTGAGTAAGATCATGCGTTTGGCAAAGTTTGCAAGCAAAATTCCATCTTCCACCGGAACATTATCCGCATCCAGAATTATCAGAAGATCCAGAGAATCAATCCCCTGCGTTGCGCTGTAAAATCTTCTTGAAAACTTCTGAAAGTCACAGAGTATGATTTCGGAACTGTCCGGATTGTATGCCGTGTTTTCCCCATCATTTCTACTGCATTTACAGTAACGGAATGCAGTCCACGCTGTCTTGAGCTGAAACTTCCGGCACACGTCCTTTAAAATCTGCTCCAGCTGCCATGGGGATGCTGTTTCCAGTGCCTCCCAGTCCACGGTGTCCCGCTCAGCCGTTCCCATAGACAGCTCTACCATTTTACGCATAGCAGGGAGACTTGTTTCCAGGATATCAATCCGCTTCTTATTCTGGTTGTTTTTCTCTTTGTGTTCATTGTATATGTCGTTTCGTTTTCGAAGCGCCTGCAGCATCTTTTTTATATATGCGTCATAGATCTCCACGATTTCCTGTATATCCCTGTTGCTGCCTAGAACCGGCATATCCTGCGCCTCACAAAATTCCTCTACTTTTTTGGCAAGCCTTTTTTTCCATATGCCAAGCTTGTACCTTCCTCCGGATACGGAATCCAGAAAGATGATCCACTCATTTTTCCGGCTGACAGTCCGGTCAATTTCCCTATTCCGTTTCCGCAGGTTCTTCTTCATCCTCTGAAGACGCTCCTCCGTCTCCCGGACACGCCTCTCAAGCCCTGCCTTTGTCTCCTGGATGCTCCCCTGGACTTCATTTAGCAGCAGATCCATTTTTTCTTTAAATTCACTGCCTTCTGATTCGGCTTTTTCAAGCAGACGATACCACTTTTTCTCGTTCTCTTCCTGCGGTTTCATCAGAAAATCGGAATCGCTGAAGGTATATCGGTTTTTTGACGTAACCTCTTCCCAAAAGGGGAGGATCTGCCCTCTCACCCAGGACTCGTCCTTTCCCGTCACTGCGATGAGCGGCGCCCGCTTCATCGTT
>CALWFS010000196.1 GCA_944377705.1 uncultured Mediterraneibacter sp.
ATTTCCAAAGCAGGAAGCAAGGGTGTTTATCACAAGAAAACTGTTTCCAGAAAAATCTCTCGTCTGTCAAAAGCTGTTAACGGCATTGCTTAATTTGCTTCATCATTAATAGAGAAAACTATGAGACATCCGCACCGTCAGGCGGATGTCTCTTTTAATTTTACCTTTTTGTTTTTGTAAAATAATTTCTGCAAGGGGTCTGACCCCTTTCACAATTTCGCATACCCAAAGCTATTGACGATCCCATCCAGCCGGATACCCGCATCGCAGATCGGGCATTCGTGCGCGCTGTACACATGATAATCCGGGAGATCCGAACTGGTGAAAATGGTCTTTACCTCCACTCCCGCCACTTTTGAGATCGCGCTGAATACCGCGCAGATACCGCACACCCTGCCTCTGTAATACAGAACAGATTCGATCGACTGCATGGTCAGCGTGCCTGTCGCCATGGAATCTGTGAGAATAAGCACCTGTTTTCCTTCGATCATCCTCTGGCTGTTTTCACGGAAGAGAATTTGTCCTGTAAAATCAAATTCCGGGGTAACAACAGAGATATTATTTCCTGCGCTCATGGACATATTCGTGCTGTCCGCAAGAGCTTCCGCCATAAATGCACCGATCATTTCCGTGTTCTTCAGGCAGACGATAGTATCAATCATTGTGTTCGTCATATACTCTTCGGCAAGCGTCCTCGCAGTCTCCCTTGAATTGTTATGGCGGGTCTTAACAGTAGACATGTCAATGTAAGTGTTTACATGAGAATTTTTAGTTGCAAAATGTCCGCTCAACATTTTGATTCGTGCTTTCGGATTCTTCGTTGACCTCAGATCCACAAATCGTTCATCCATACTCTTCGCTCCCTTCTGTAATCAGATCCGTTCGGTTATCTCTGTGAATATTTTATCACATCAGGCTGCAAAGTGCAGTATATTCTGAAATATTTATGCCCGATCTTCTTTCAGTCCGGGCCACACTGTGATCAGCATGGTGACAAAACTCGCGGTGCCTCCCACCACATTTGAGACTGGTTCCGCAAGGAACACTCCGTTCGTCCCAAGCCCGCCGATCAGCGGCAGGAACAAAGTCAGCGGCACTACGATAATAACCTTGCGGAACAGAGAAAAGAACACTGCCTGTTTCGGACGGTTCAGCGCCACATAGGTGGACTGCCCCGCAAACTGAAGTGCCATCATGAAAATCCCGCAGAAATAGATCCTCATTGCCGGGATCCCCGCCTCGATCAGCTCTTTCTCCGGTGTAAACATATGAAGGAAAAACCGGGGTTCGAAAAACAATACCGCCCAGACTGCTAGAGAAAACACGATACAGGCTATGCTCATGAACTTGATCGCAGATCTCACCCTGCCATAGCATCCTGCCCCGTAATTATATCCGATGACAGGCTGCGCACCGGAAGTCAGCCCGGTGACAGGCATGGTAATGATCTCACGCACGGAATTGATGACTGTCATGATTCCCACATACAGATCACCTCCGTGTCGGGAAAGTACTGCATTGCACACAATCTGCACTGTCCCGTTTGTCACGGACATGACAAATCCGGAGGTCCCCAAAAGTGTGATCTCCTTCACCAGCCCCGGATCCAGCCTCATGGAACTCTTTGTCAGCTTCAGCAATGCCTTCTTTCCGGTCAGAAACTGAAACACCCAGAGCGCAGACGCAGCCTGGGAGATGACCGTGGCGACCGCCGCTCCTCTGACCCCCATGCCAAACCCGAAGATCAGGATCGGGTCAAGAATGATATTAAGCACCGCTCCCAGAAGGACTGTCAGCATCCCCATCCGCCCGAACCCCTGGGCATTGATAAAATTATTCATCCCAAGGCTTGTCATAACAAACAGAGTGCCGCACAGGTACACTGTAATGTATTCATCTGCATATGGATATGTAGCGTCGCTCGCTCCGAAAAGATATAAAAGCGGCTCCTTGAAAAGGAGGCATGCCAGCATCAGGCCTCCGCCTGACAAAAGAAGCATTGTAAACGAATTTCCCATGACCTTTTCAGCCCGTCTTTCTTCATGTCCTCCCCTTGCGATCGAGCACAGCGGCGCCCCTCCCATGCCGAACAGATTGGCAAACGCCGTGATGATGGTAATGATAGGCAGACAGAGTCCGATCCCGGTCAGCGCCTGCGCTGACGCGTGAGGAATATGCCCGATATAGATCCGGTCCACAATGCTGTACATCACATTGATGAGCTGCGCCATGGTCATCGGCGCCGCAAGTTTTAAAATATTGCTGGCAATGCTGCCTCGGCTGAAATCATTGTCGTCCTGTACGTTTTCCATCTGTCTTTTTTCGGGCACCCCCATCTCCTCCTTTATGCAGAAAGATGCCCGTCCGGCATGTCAAGCCGGCGGGCATTCATATAGCTTCCGAAACCACGATTAGTTGTTGATCAGTTTGTCCTCATCGCTCCAGCTGTAAAGTTTGCGGATTTCTTCTCCGATCTTCTCTGACGGATGCTCGGCAGCAAGCTTTCTCATCGCGCGGAAGTGAGCCTGTCCGCCTGCTTCTGACATGTCGAGCAGGAAATCTTTTGCAAATGTACCATCCTGGATATCGGAGAGGATCTTCTTCATCGCTTTCTTTGTGTCCTCTGTGATGATCTTCGGACCCGTAATGTAGTCACCGTACTCTGCTGTGTTGGAGATGGAATATCTCATTCCTGAGAATCCGGACTGGTAGATCAGGTCTACAATCAGTTTCATCTCATGGATACACTCAAAATATGCGTTTCTCGGATCATATCCAGCCTCAACCAGAGTCTCGAATCCAGCCTGCATCAGAGCGCATACACCACCACAGAGAACTGCCTGCTCGCCGAAGAGGTCTGTCTCTGTCTCTGTGCGGAAAGTTGTCTCAAGGATACCTGCTCTTGCTCCACCGATGGCAAGTCCGTATGCCAATGCCTTGTCAAGGGCTTTTCCTGTGTAATCCTGCTCTACCGCTACCAGGCACGGCGTTCCCTTTCCAGCCTGATACTCACTTCTTACCGTATGTCCCGGAGCCTTCGGAGCGATCATCGTAACGTCAACATTTGCCGGCGGCACGATCTGTCCGAAATGAATGTTGAATCCGTGAGCAAACATGAGCATGTTGCCCTCTTCCAGATTCGGCTCAATGTCGTTCTTATATAATGCAGCCTGTTTCTCGTCATTGATCAGGATCATGATGATGTCTGCTTTCTTTGCCGCCTCTGCCGCTGTGTACACCTCAAACCCCTGTGTCTCAGCTTTCGCCCAGGATCTGCTTCCCTCATAGAGACCGATGATGACATTACATCCTGACTCCTTTAAGTTCAGCGCATGTGCATGTCCCTGGCTGCCGTAGCCGATGATCGCGATCGTCTTTCCGTCCAGAAGGGAAAGGTTACAATCTTCCTGATAATAAATTTTTGCTGCCATTTTGCATTCCTCCTAAATAATCATTAAAGTCTGCCGGATCTGCCGGCAGTATATGTATAGTGAAAGGTTCTGCCCTCTTACTATCCTTTTTCTCCTCTTTTTATCTCCGCGCGTCAGCCCTGACAGACACCCCCGGGGATATTTCAGAGATAAGCCACATCACTGCTCCCCCTGGAAAGACCGGTGATGCCTGTTCTCGCAAGCTCCAGGATCTCGTACCCCTTCAGAAGATTCAGGAAAGCTTCCAGCTTGCTCTGCGTTCCAGTGAGCTCCACGATGAGAGAATCCTCCTCCACATCCACGATCTTCGCCCGGAAAATGTCCGCCACAGAGATGATCTCTCCTCTCTGGGCCGCAGTGGCGCGCAGCTTCACCATGATCAGCTCCCGGCACACGGATTCGCCGTCCTTTAACACTTTGATGTCAACTACATCTTCAAGTTTTCTGACCTGCTTCTCTATCTGGGACAGAATCAGTTCATCTCCGGATGACACCACAGTTATCCTTGTAAATCTCGGATCAGCCGTCATGCCTGCGGTGATGCTGTCGATGCTGTATCCGCGGCGGCTGAACAGACCGGATATCCGGCTTAAGACGCCGGGATTATTGTCTACGAGCAATGAAAATACCTGCTTTCTCATTGTGTTCTCCTTTTCTCACTCAAAAAACAGAGCGCAATCTGTTTTGTCTTTTATCATATTACCAAGTGCACATTTTTTTGTCAAGCTGTTACGATGATTTTTATACGCACTTCCCCGCACAGTTCTCCTATCCCTGCTCCTCTATCCTCTCCGCCAGATCATTCAGGTACACCCACCGTTCCATCTTATCGTCCAGCTCACCCCGGACCTTCTCCTGCTCTTCCAGCAGTTCTTTCAG
>CALWFS010000197.1 GCA_944377705.1 uncultured Mediterraneibacter sp.
CATAATCGATCCTCTCCTTACTGATATTTGTTAGGCTGCAAGCCGACATTCAGCACGAAACCGATCCCCATAAAAAAGCATACAACGGAAGTCAGTCCATAGCTTACGAAGGGAAGCGACAGTCCCGTATTGGGAAGGATCAATGTCGCCACACTAATATTGATAAAACTCTGTATCCCTATCAGCGCGGCCATTCCGCCGCAGATGATGCGCCCTCCTGTATCTTTTGCCTTCAAGCCGATCAAAATACAATCTATCACAATCAATAATATCAAAAATATGACCGCACAACAACCCACAAATCCTAATTCTTCTCCGATTATAGCGAAAATAAAATCTGTCTGCGGTTCCAAAACAAAATTTCCGTTTTTTACGGAATTCGTCTCATCATTATTATATCCTTTTCCCGATAACTGCCCCGAACCGATCGCCATAACAGAGTTCAACTGCTGATAGGATTCGTCGTCAGCATATTTTTCCGGCTCCAGCCACGCAAGGATACGCTCCTGCTGATAATCCTGGAGAATAGGCTGATCCGGCTGTACTGCAATAAAAAGAAACAGGGCTGCGAGAGGCACTGTGACCGCAAGTACAGTGCCGACAAACTTATAACTCAGACCTGCAAGGAAGAGGAGCACACAGAACATGGCTGCCACGCAGATCGTCGTCGAAAGATTCGGCTGCTTGTAGATCAGCGCAAGCGAAGGCAGGATCAGGGCGGCCGCCTGGAGGATCACCTTAGGCGTATTGATCTTTTCTTCCCTGTCCGCCAGGAATTTTGCAAAAAAGAGGATCATAAGGATTTTCGTCATATCTGACGGCTGGAACTGGATAAACCCAAGGTTCAGCCATCGTGTCGCTCCGTTTACATTGACTCCAAGCCCCGGGATCCAGATTGCGGCAAGGAGAATCAGATTTATCACATAGAGCGGCCAGTACAGATTCAGTATCCATTTATAGTCAATCAGGGAGATCACTGCCATCACAATAAGTCCGAGGACAACTCCCATAATTTGGTTATTCGTATAATCCGCTCTTGCGCTTCTGACCATGAAGACTCCAAAGATCGAAAGAATAAGCACAAGAATGACCAGACTGAATTTGTAATCTTTTACACTGTAATGAAGATTCAATTTTTTTAATAAACGTTTCAATTCTTTTCTCCCATGTATTTTATATGTATATCTGTACGGGTGACTGTAATATCAAAATCTTCCCGCCTCACCTCTACATATTTAGATACTGTATGATACAGGTCGCCCTCCAGCCTGTCCGCCGCCTCCGGCGTACACTGCATCCGGTCTGATACCAGCAGATTTTTAAGTCTTTCTTTTGCAACGGAAACAGAATGTACACTCATATGCGTACCTCCTAATTCCTGTGGAACAGGCTGCTGATCTTCTCCAAGATACCTTCCGGCTTGGAAAAGTCGTCAATGGGGATCTCCTCCCCTGTCAGCCTCCGGCATATATCCATGTATGCTTTTCCGGCAAGACAGTTCTCCCCTACCACGGGCTCACCCTGGTTCGTGGCTATGACTACCTGTTCGTCATCCGGAATCACTCCAAGCAGATCAACTGCAAGGATTTCTGTGACATCCTCCACTGACATCATATCGCCTCTTCTCACCATATCGATCCGAAGCCGGTTGATCAGAAGGGCGTTCCTCCGTATCCCTGATGCCTCCAGGAGGCCGATGATCCGGTCCGCGTCCCGGATTGCCGACACTTCAGGCGTCGTAACAACAATCGATCGGTCAGCCCCTGCAATGGCATTCTGAAATCCCTGCTCGATCCCCGCCGGGCAGTCCAGCAGGACAAAATCAAAATCATCCCGGATGTCTTCTACAAGCTTTTTCATCTGTTCCGGTGAAACACTGGATTTATCCTTTGTCTGCGCAGATGGCAGTAAATAAAGCTCAGGGAACCGTTTATCTTTTATCAGCGCCTGCTTCAGCCGACAGCTTCCTTCGATGACATCAACGATATTGTATACAATGCGGTTCTCCAGTCCCAGTACGACATCCAGGTTCCGAAGCCCCAGGTCCGTATCGATCACAATGATCTTTTTCCCCAGATTTGACAATCCGATCCCGATATTCGCAGTCGTGGTAGTCTTGCCAACCCCGCCTTTTCCTGATGTAATGACGATAACTTCTCCCATGCTGGTATTCCTCCTACTTTACGTTCTGACATTTAATCCACAAGAGGATCAAGATAGATCCGGCTGCCGTCCACAACCGCGATCTTCGGGCCTTTGATACTGAGGCTCTCCTGATAGATAAGCTGACGCTTTGCCTCTATATCCCCGATGCAGAGCTGCTTCGGCTGCATGGAAAGAGCAACTACAAAAGCATCTCTGTCGCCGGCCGCGCCTGCCCGGACTGATCCGTAGAGCGCGCCCACAATAACAACGCTTCCCTTTGCGACAACGCGAGCGCCCGGCTCCACATCCCCCAGGATCACAATGCTGGAATCTGATTCCAGGATTTCTCTTTTTCCCAGGGTCCCTCTGTAAAACTGCCCCTCCTTCTTGCTCAGACCGGTCAGGGCATGTTCTACAATGCTTCTGTACATTGGTTCATTTTTGTCATTCTGTTCAACAACACACAGAATATCAATCTGCGTGTTGTCATTTATGATCTCAAGGATCGCTTCCTCTTCCGCGCGGGTTAAAGTACGTCCGCTGAAACTTAACGCCATCCTCGCATCCTTAAAGAAACGGGCGGAAGCTTTAAATTTGTCAGCCAGGATCTCAAGCAGGTCATTAAAGTCCGCTTCCGGATCCAGTTCGATATCCAGCCCGTAACGGCTGCTCCTGATCGTTACCAGCCTGCTCATCTGTCATCCCCCATCTCTTAATCGCCGGCAATACCTGTTCCCAGGTCAGCCGCGCTTCCGGTAACCACTTCCTGTGCTGCGTCCCGATTGAAATATACTCTTGCGATATCTCTTCCGATCTCAGCTGAATATCCTGAATTATATCCATAGGTAATTCGGACAGCAATGGATATCTGAGGCGATTCAGCCGGAGCGTATCCTACAAAAAGGACATGGTCAGCGTGGAGACTATTGTGCTGTGCAGTACCGGTTTTCCCGGCCATAGTGAAATCGATCCCGTTAAATGACGCTGTGCTTGCCACTACCTGTTCCATGCCAGTGTGGATCGCATCCCATGTCGTCTGGCTTATCCCGTCGATCGTATGGTCAACCGCCGCCTCATAATCTTTGATCAGTTTTCCGTTAGCATCCGTAGTCTTATCAACAAGTGTCAGGTCATAAACTGTCCCGTTATTGGCAACCGCTGTCACATAGCGGTTCAGCTGGCTTACAGTATAGTTGTTATTGCCCTGTCCGATAGCAGACTGAATCGAATACTCATCTGAAATATGCGGTTCTGCCTCGGGGATCTCCAGCCCGGACGTATCGCCCAGCCCGAACATTTCTGCATATTTTGCAAGCTTGTCCGTACCCAGATCACTGTCATAGCTGCCCTCTGCATCAAGACTGAGATCATAGCCGACCTGATAAAAGAAAATATTGCAGGAATGCTGGATCGCCTGTACTGCATTTAATGCGCCGTGTCCGCCATTCGGATAGATCCAGCATGTAGGGCTTGGCGTGACAGTGTCAAAAATCCCGTTACAGTAGACTGTAGACCCGGTATCGATGACTCCCTCTTCAAGCCCTGCTGTGGCAGAAATCATCTTATATGTGGAACCAGGCGCTGTCAGCTCCTGTGTGGCCCTGTTGTAAAAGATTCTCGCCAGTCCTGTGTTCAGCTTATTGTAATATGCAGAATCCATTGTATTAGCCAGCCGGTTATTATCATATCCCGGGTAAGAAACACACGCGAGCACATCTCCGGAATTAGGATCCGTCACCACGATACCGCCTGAACACGGCTCAAGGGCCAGCTGACCCGGAGTGATCTCCAGTGACTCAATCTTATTGTAAAGCCATCCGTATGCGTCTACGGTTCCATTCAGGAGTCCGTAGTAAGCATTTTCGTCCATGGGAAGGACGCCCTGCTCATAAGAGATGGCACAGATCTGAGCCCCCGTGATACCCCCTGATTTTATAAGATATTCGTAGAGAAGTTTGTCGAATTCGCTGTCTCCCTTCAAATATTCTTCCAGATAAGTGACAAGCTCCTGATAAATCTCTTCGGAACTGGAGTAAGCGCTGTTTCCAAGCTTTGTCGTATCAACCCAGTTCTGGGAGA
>CALWFS010000198.1 GCA_944377705.1 uncultured Mediterraneibacter sp.
CTTACAGAGCAGATCGGAATTAACCGGACGCCTCACTGTACCAGACATACATGCATATCCATGTTATCCGAGGCAGGCGTTCAGGACACTACTATTAAAAAAATAGTAGGGCACTCCGGAGCTATGAGCCTGACTGAAAAGGTCTATACGCATCTGGATGTACAGATACTTGTTGATGCCATAAATAAAACATTAGAGGAATAACTTTGTTGCAAACGTGTTGCAAACGTGTTGCAAATGCGTTACAAACAGAACAAATTTCACCCCGTTTCACGACATCCCACAATGTTTTCGGAGAAATGAAAAACCCCGGAAACATAAGGAGTTTCCAGGGTTTGTAAGCATTTCGATATTCTCTTTTGATTATCTCTTGGGTAACCGAGATTAACGTTTGGAGAACTGCGGAGCTCTACGAGCTGCTTTGAGTCCGTATTTCTTACGCTCTTTCATTCTCGGGTCACGAGTCAGGAATCCTGCGCTCTTAAGGACCGGTCTGTAATCAGCGTCAGCCTCAAGGAGTGCTCTTGCGATACCGTGGCGGATTGCTCCCGCCTGTCCTGTGTAACCGCCGCCTTTTACATTTACAAGTACATCGAATTTATCTGTTGTGCCTGTCGCAACGAGCGGCTGGCGTACAACAACTTTCAGAGTCTCAAGTCCGAGATACTCGTCGATGTCTCTTTTATTGATCGTAATCTTGCCCGTTCCCGGTACAAGGTATACTCTTGCAACTGATTTTTTTCTTCTTCCTGTTCCGTAATATTTTGCGTTAGCCACTGTTATATCCTCCTTTCAACCTTTACCTAAAATGTCAGAACTTCCGGCTTCTGAGCCTGATTTGCATGCTCTGGGCCAGCGTAAACATGAAGCTTTTTGATCATGCTTCTTCCCATAGGTCCTTTCGGGAGCATTCCTTTAACAGCCAGCTCGATCACTCTCTCCGGTTTCTTTGCCATCATCTCGGCAAGTGTAGTCTCTTTCATTCCGCCTACATATTCGGAGTGATTATAGTAAATCTTCTGCTGAAGTTTCTTTCCTGTCACTTTCACTTTCTCAGCGTTGACAACGATCACATAATCGCCTGTATCAATGTGTGGTGTATACTCCGGCTTGTTCTTTCCTCTGAGCACCTTAGCCACTTCGGAAGCAAGACGCCCCAGTGTGCAGCCGTCAGCGTCAACCACATACCATTTTCTTTCAATCTTGTCAGGGTTAGCCATATAAGTTTTCATGGGTGTTCCTCCTATAAAATCATCAGATAACATTTACTTGTATATGTGAAATCAGCACACTCCGGGGCTATGGCGTATACTGTTTCTCCTTTAGTCATGCTGTAATATTATAGTCCTGACGGTTCCCTCTGTCAAGATTTTTTTGAATTTTTCATGCTGTTTGCGATCACGATCAGCAGGAGACCTGCTGACACTGCTGCCGAGGAGCCGAGCCACAGAAAGGGCGCTGCCTGATCCCCGGTCTTCGGTACGGTTGAAAGCGAACCGTTTCCGGTCACATATCCCGCTGTACCTGTATATTTATCCAATTCCAGCCGCTCCACTTTATCCGTCATCTCCAGCGACGGAGGAAGCTGAGACTGAACTTTCTTCTCCATTATAACAAACAGACCGTCATGATCTGTCTGAAACACAGCTTTTCCATCTGCTGCGGTATAGGAAAGTTCCACTCTCTGAGGGCTGTCTCCTTCCAATGAGATTTCACTGATGACTGTCCTGCCCATATCATAATCCGACGGAATATCCACCGCAACCTGCGCAGATCCACCGGACTGAGCCGGCTTTCCTTCTCCATCTGCAAAAGTAACCATATAAATCTGAAACCTGTCTGCCGAAAGCGCAAGGAAGCTGCTGAGCTGCTCATACTGAGGATTTCCACTTTCCACCGGGATCAGGATCGGATATACAACAGCCTCCTCTATGCCTGCTTCCACACTGACGTCTTCCGTCTCTGGCAAAGCGTCCGAGCGAGGCTCCGTCTGTTCTGTCGCATCTGTACAGAGTTCTGCCTGTTCGGTCATATCCGCAGCATCTTCCGCAAGCACTGCTCCCGGAAGAAAAGCAGCCTGGAGTATGACAGATGCCACAACTGCCAGACTGAAAACAGATAACTTCTTTCCTGTTCTGTATTTCTTCAAATTAATCCCTCCCGATCATGGCTCTGCACGCAGATGCCAAGAGCCGCAACCCCTTATTCTTTCTCTTCAAGTATAGCTTTTGCCCCTTCTGATGTCAACGCTCCCCGCCGCCCTTTCCCGATGGTTCTCTGTATCCGTCTTCTTTTCCGTGAATCCCCTGACAACGATGTCCGTAAATGCCCTGACAGCGATGTTTTCCTTCTTTTCCCCAGGTGTTTGTGGTATACTGATAAATAACGCCGGAGTCTAAAGATACTGCCGGAAAGAGACTGCCCGAACTGCCGGGCATAAATAATAGATTAGACAAATCATCAACAGAAAGGGACGAGAATATGTGGGCTTACAATGAAACTTTTTATCAGATATACCCCATCGGCTTCTGTGGGGCGCCCGTACACAATGACGGCGTGACTGAGCACAGGATTTTAAAAATCGGCGAATGGGCCGGGTATCTTCAGGAACTGGGGATTGGTTCTGTCATCCTGAATCCCATCTTCGAATCTGACAATCACGGATATGACACAAGAGATTTTATGAAGATCGACTGCCGTCTGGGAACGAACGAAGATTTTAAGACCGTCTGTAAAGAACTGCACGACCACGATGTCAAGATCATGCTTGACGGCGTATTCAATCATGTTGGAAGAGGTTTCTGGGCTTTCAAAGACGTACAGGAAAAGAAATGGGATTCCCCATACAAAGACTGGTTCTGCATCAATTTTGACGGAAACAGCGGGTACAATGACGGATTCTGGTACGAGGGCTGGGAAGGGCACTATGAGCTGGTCAAGCTGAACCTTCAGAATCCTGCAGTGACTGATTATCTCCTTCGCTGTGTAAAGATGTGGATCGAGGAATTCGATATCGACGGGCTCCGCCTGGATGTAGCTTACAGCCTGGACCATAATTTTATGAAACGGCTGCGGAGTTACTGCGAAGAGCTGAAACCGGGATTCGCGCTGATCGGCGAGGTTCTCTTTGGGGACTACAACCTGATCGTAAATGATGAGATGCTGCACAGCTGCACGAACTACGAGTGCTACAAGGGCATCTACTCCAGCTTTAACAGCATGAACATGTTTGAGATCGCACATTCACTGAACCGTCAGTATGGACCGGAGCAGTGGTGCATTTACCGGGGCAAGCACCTGATGACATTTGTCGATAATCATGATGTATCCCGGCTTGCCACCATACTCACAAACAAAAATCATATTCCCCTTGCCTACGGTCTGCTTTTCGGGATGCCCGGCATCCCGTGTCTCTATTACGGAAGCGAGTGGGGCGAAGAAGGCGCAAAAGCTCCGGATAATGATTACGCTCTGCGCCCCTGTTTCGAAGAACCTAAGCCAAACGAACTGACAGACCTGATCCGCATGATGATCGCTGTCCGCCACGCAAGCGACGCGCTGTGCAATGGTTCCTACCGAAATGTCGTGCTCACGAACCATCAGCTCGTCTTTGAGCGCAGGACGGCAAACGACCGGATGCTGGTGGCGATCAATGCTTCCGATTCTGAATATACTGCAGATCACCATGAGCTTCAGGGTACTTTCGAAAAGGCACTGTCATACCCATGCAATGCAGAAGGCGAAGGCAAGGCTGCTGATGCCGGCGAGACGGAAAACGGCCATGCGCAGACAAAGGAAACAGTAACTTTGCAGGGACAGATCTCCATGCCGCCATACAGCGTACAGTATTTCCGACAGCTGTAAGCAGACAGACGCAGACAGGTTTTCATTCTAAAAGGAATTTCGATATAACCAGGTTCAGCAAAGAAGAGGGTATCCTGATCCGCCAGGATGCCCTCTTCCCTTACATCTTTATTCCCCTTGCAGCTTTATTTCCCTTACAGCTTTACCATCCTCGGCGCATGCCCCATAGCAGGGATCACCTTTTCCATCAGGTCCCTGGTCCGGAACCTCAGGCTTGATGTATTGATGCACGGATGGCACGCAAAATATTCCGCCCCAAGTACATCTTCATCGATCAGCAGCTGTACGCGCTTATCCCGGTCATTCATCAGCCCCATCACGCGCGCTGAACCCGTGGTAATATCCAGATATTCCTGC
>CALWFS010000199.1 GCA_944377705.1 uncultured Mediterraneibacter sp.
ATGGACAGATATATCAAGACCATTTATAATAAGGCTAATGAGATGGATCTTCTCATTAATGAGCTGACTCTGTATTCCAAGATTGATACGAACAGGATCCCGTATAATTTTACAACGATCTCCGCAAAAGGCTATTTCGAAGACTGCGCGGAGGACCTGCGTATGGAATTGGAGGCAAAGGGCGTGGAATTCTCTTACCGGAACTGGATGGAGGATGACTGCAAGGTGATCGTAGACCCTGAGCAGCTCAGGAGGGTTATCAACAATATCGTGTCCAATTCGCTGAAATATGTGGATAAACCTCAGACGCGGATCACGATGGAGGTAAAGGACGTGGGAGACTTCATCCAGGTCGAGATGGGTGATAACGGGAAGGGGATTGCGGGAAAAGACCTGCCATATATATTTGACAGATTTTACCGCACAGATGCGTCGCGGAATTCTTCAAAGGGAGGAAGCGGCATCGGGCTTTCCATTGTCAAGAAGATCGTGGAGGAACACGGGGGAAATATCTGGGCGGCCAGTGAAGAGGGCGCTGGCACCACGATGTATTTTGTGATCAGAAAATATCAGGAGGTACCGATCGATGAGTAAGCGTATTTTGATCGTGGAAGATGAAGAGAGCATTGCGGATCTGGAGAAAGATTATCTGGAGCTGAGTAATTTTGAGGTGGAAGTCGCCAATGACGGGGAGACCGGGCTAAAAAAAGGGATGGAGGGAGATTTCGACCTGATCATCCTGGACCTGATGCTGCCGGGAGTGGACGGGTTTGAAATCTGCCGCCAGATCAGGGATAAGAAAAATACTCCGATCATTATGGTGTCGGCGAAGAAGGATGACATTGATAAGATCAGGGGACTCGGTCTGGGCGCGGACGACTATATGACCAAGCCGTTCAGCCCCAGTGAGCTGGTCGCCCGGGTGAAAGCGCATCTGGCGCGCTATGAGCGGCTGATCGGAAGCAACGTAGAAGAGAATAAGGTGATCGAGATCCGCGGGCTGAAGATCGATACGACTGCCCGGCGCGTGTGGGTCGGAGGCGAGGAGAGATCCTTTACGACTAAGGAGTTTGACCTGCTCACCTTCCTGGCAAGCCATCCGAACCATGTGTATACGAAGGAAGATCTGTTCCGGGAGATCTGGGATATGGAGTCCATCGGGGATATCGCGACGGTGACCGTGCATATTAAGAAGATCCGTGAGAAGATCGAGTACGATACGTCCCATCCACAGTATATTGAGACAATCTGGGGCGTGGGATACCGCTTTAAGGTATAAGTAAAGAGACGGGAAGGGGAGATGCTGCAAAACGGCATCTCCTTTTGTGTTGACATAAGGCGGGTTTTTTAGCTCTTTCTTTACATGCCCTTCTCTTGTCTTTCAATATAGAGCGTGATATATTAGACTGGAAATGATTCCTGCACCTGCAGGAAAGTAAAATAGGAGATAAAATTTCATATGGAAGAGCAGAAAAAAAGTGCAAGGCGTGTGCGTCTGAATACGATGCAGCTCATTGCACTTGGATTTTTTGGAGTGATTTTTCTGGGAGGCGTGCTCCTCTGGCTTCCTTTCAGTAATCAGAAGCCGATCGAGTTCGTTGACGCGCTGTTTACTTCAGTGACCAGTGTCTGCGTGACCGGACTTGTTACGGTCGTCCCGGCAGAGCAGTTCACTGTGGTGGGAAAGATCATACTTATGATTCTGATCCAGATCGGAGGTCTGGGAATTATCGCATGTATCTCAGCGTTTTACCTGATGCTGGGAAAGCGGATCTCTATGAAAAGGAGGATCACGATCCAGCAGGCGTATGGGCTGGATACGCTTTCCGGCATGGTCAAATTCGTGATCCGGATCCTGAAGGGGACATTCCTTGTGGAAGGGATCGGGGCAGTCTTATATGCCTTTAAGTTTATACCGGAGTATGGAGTTATCACAGGAATCGGATATTCTATCTTTCATTCTGTATCTGCATTCTGCAACGCGGGGATCGATATTGTCGGAAGCACCAGCTTCCAGCAGTACGCATTGTCGCCATTGATCAACTTCACGACCATGTTCCTGATCGTGATGGGAGGTCTGGGATTCCCTGTCTGGCATGACATTGCATCCAATGTGAGAAAAATCGGGAAAGAGAGAAAGCGTCCGCTGAAATGGCTGTTCACCAGGCTGTCGCTCCAGAGCAGGATCGTGATCATCATGACGGCCGGTCTGATCCTTTTCGGAACCCTGTGTTTCTTTATCATTGAATTTGAGAACCCGGCGACCATGAAGGATATGAATGTATTCCAAAAGCTGATGGCGTCCATGTTCCAGTCTGTGACGACGAGAACGGCGGGATATGCTACGGTATCTCAGGCAGGGCTTGAGGAGAGTTCCAAATTGATCGGCTGTCTCCTGATGTTTGTCGGCGGTTCCCCGGCAGGTACGGCCGGCGGTATCAAGACGACTACAGCGGCAATGCTGATCCTGACAGTTCTCTGCGTGCTCAGGAACCGCAGGGATACAGAGTGCTTTGACCGAAAGATCGAAACAGAGTCCATCAAATCCGGTGTTACTATCGCGCTGATCACATTTTTAGTACTGTTTATGGGAATCATGGCGTTGACCGTTTTTGAGCCGGGAGCGGATGTGCTGGATCTGATGTACGAAGCAGCATCTGCTATGGGTACGGTAGGACTGTCCGCTGATCTGACGCCAACTCTGTCAAGGGCAAGCCATGTAGTGCTGATGCTGATGATGTACATAGGACGTATCGGACCGCTGACCATGGCGCTGGTATTTGCCGGAAAGAGCGATAAGAGCTCGAAATTCAGAGAACTGCCGGAAGAGAAAATAATGCTAGGATAATAATAAAATCAGTTGGAGGAAAAGACAATGGAAAAGCAGTATGCTGTACTTGGGATGGGAAGCTTCGGAGAGAGTGTGGCGCTTACACTGGAAAATATGGGATGTGACGTGCTGGTTATGGATGACTCTTATGAGAAGATCCAGGATATTTCGGATAAGGTTTCGTATGCGATGAAAGCAGATGTCTCAGACCCGGATGCGCTCCAGGCACTGGGAGGGAAAAATCTGGACGGTGTTGTTGTGGCGGTATCCGAGAATCTTGAGGCTGGCATCATGGCAACCATGCTCTGCAAGGAGATGGGCATCCCGCTTGTCGTGGCAAAAGCAAAGAATAAGCTTCAGGGGGCGATCCTTCAGCGGGTCGGCGCAGACCGGATCGTATACCCGGAGATCGAGATGGGAAGCCGTGTGGCAAAGAGTCTGGTATCCAGGGAGTTTATGGACTGGATCGAGCTTTCGAATGACTACAGTATGGTAGAGATTGCCGTGCCGGATAAGTGGGTCGGAAGGACTCTGGTGGATATCAGCGCGCGTGAGCGTCTCGGTATCAATGTGGTGGGAATTATTATCAACGGAAGGATTGATGTGACTCCGGATCCCCAGAAGCCTCTGCCGGAAGGCGGTATCCTCATTGTGATCGGATCGAACGATGTGCTGGAGAAGTTTGACTCTAAGAGGAGGCTATAAAAACAGAGCGCAATCTAATTTGTTGTTGACAATCTGAAATTCTGCGTTATAATAGAAACGAATCGTAAAAGAATAATGCTGAGAACAGGACAGGACTTCCGGTGCAGAGGTGTTTTCAGAGAGTTCCCGGACGGTGAGAGGGAACAGCACGGCAGCGAGGCCATCACCTGCGAGCAGTCGGGGCGAAAGCGCAGGCGAGTAACCCGGACCGGAATTCCACCGTTACAGGGAAGCCTGTTAATCCGCATCCAGTGCGGACGACAGGGCAGAGAGACCGGAAATACCGGTAACAGAAGTGGTATCGCGGAGAAATTTATTTCGTCTTCTGACAGAGTGATCTGTCAGAAGGCGTTTCTATTTTCCGAGGAGATTTTCAGCGGCTTTTACATTCCGGGATGCATCGGGCATCCATGAAACAAGTCGATGTTTTATATTATAAAGGAGAGTAGAGGATTATGAACACATTAGTAATCGTACTGATTGCCGCTGTGTGTCTGATCGCTGCATATGTGCTGTACGGACGCTGGCTGGCGAAGAAATGGGGGATCGACCCGAAGGCGAAGACTCCGGCGGTCCTGCACAATGACGGGCAGGATTACGTGCCCACAGACGGATGGACAGTCTTTGCCCATCAGTTTTCATCCATCGCGGGCGCGGGTCCTGTCACCGGAGCGATCC
>CALWFS010000200.1 GCA_944377705.1 uncultured Mediterraneibacter sp.
TGGGATGGAAATCCCCTCAGACGGTCCTGCAGGAATTTATTCAGTATGGTGTAACATATGTTTGACAAACCTACAAAATTCCGGTCATCTTAAATCCATGCTTTTCATGAGGGCAGACCAAAATCCTCCAGATCCTTTTCAAGACAGGAAACCGCTTCCTCCAGATCGTTTCTTTTCAGAGCAGCGATGATCTGCTCATGATATTTCATATCCTCAGGAAGCGAGTAATGATTCCACCTGTTCCAGTGGAGCTGCGCGTAAGCCCTCCAGAGTCTGGACATACAGCTGTTAAGCTGGGCGGCGACATACTCGTTCTCCGTAACAGAGGCGAGGGTGAGATGGAAATTTACATTATACACCCAGTGTTCCATAACGTCTTCGGTTTCCTTGCTGCATAAAACTGCCAGTTCTTCCAGCTTTTTCAGATCC
The DNA here is from genome assembly GCA_944377705.1 of uncultured Mediterraneibacter sp. GTDB lineage: Bacteria > Bacillota > Clostridia > Lachnospirales > Lachnospiraceae > Mediterraneibacter. The sequence goes on from CALWFS010000200.1 coordinate 430, forward strand.
TTGTCCGTGATATGGGGCATGTTTATCCGCATCATGCCGGTCTCAAGGATCCGGCGGTATTCCATCATCTGCTCTACATCCTCCGTGGTCATTGCAATGACCTGATAACCGCATCTTGGGATATTGTGGAGAACACCCTCATGGCAGAGGGCGGTCAGAGCTTCCCTGACAGGGGATTTGCTGAATCCGAATTTTTTGATCAGTCCGCTCTCTGTGATGATCTCGTTTGGGCGGAACTCAGAAGAATAGATGCTCTCCAATATAGAATCATATACGATCTCTTTCAGGTTTTTTCTTCCCATTTTATACTCTCCGCATGTGTACAGACGGCATGCGGCTCCTCCTTCATAATGTAATCATACTAAAAGCATGAGGAGAAGTAAATAGAGAAATTTGGTAAATGTGTCGAAAATGCAGTGTTGATTTTGTTGTAATAGTGCTAATTGACATATAGGAATATCACTGGTATTATTTGTGATAATATCAGTGATAATATTTATCGTGCTTTAATACATATGATATGAAAAGGAGAAGGAGATGGAGAGCAAGTTATATCAGGATTACCTTCATATCTTGAAAAAGGAACTCGTCCCTGCGCTGGGCTGCACGGAACCGATCGCACTTGCCTATGCTGCCGCGAAATGCAGGGAAACGCTGGGCGTGTTTCCGGAAAAGGTGGAGGCACTGTGCAGCGGGAACATTATCAAAAATGTCAAGGGAGTGACTGTGCCCAACTCAGGAGGTCTGAAGGGGATCGAAGCGGCAGTGGTTCTCGGGGTCACAGGAGGAGACGCGGAAAAAGCGCTGGAAGTCCTCCAGAATATCACGGATGAGGACAGGGCGCGCACAAAGGAGCTGATCGAAAACGGATTCTGCACCTGCTCGCTGAAAGAGGGGGTTGCGAACCTGTTTATAGAAGTGCGGGCAGAAGGAGACGGAAATCAGGCTTCTGTCCGTCTGGAACATGAGCACACGAACATTACATATATCACCCGCAACGGAAAGGTGATCTATGAGGATACCCATACATATGAAGATCATCAGGCGGACAAGTCTTCGCTCAATATAAGGGATATCGTCACCTTTGCGGATGAGGTGCGCATCGAGGAGGTCAAGGACATACTGAGCCGGCAGATACAGTGCAATTATGCGATCTCAGAAGAGGGACTGAAAAAGCCATGGGGCGCGGGGATCGGACATTTTGCAAAGGGACAGGGAGAAGATGTGCGATGGAAGGCCATCGCCCGGGCGACAGCAGGTTCTGACGCGAGAATGAGCGGATGTCCCCTTCCGGTCATCATCAACTCCGGTTCCGGCAATCAGGGGATGACCTGTTCTCTCCCGGTCATCGAGTATGCCTATGTGACCGGAAAATCAGAAGAGCAGCTGTACCGGGCATTGTGTGTTTCCAATCTGATCGCCCAGGATCAGAAGCGGTATATCGGGGCCCTGTCCGCTTACTGCGGGGTCGTGTGCGCGGCGGCAGCCTCGGGCGCTGCCATCACATATCTGGCAGGCGGGACCCTGGAGCAGATTGAGAATACGGTTGTCAATACCATCGCCAATATTGGGGGAATGGTATGCGATGGGGCGAAACCAAGCTGCGCCTCCAAGATCTATTCTGCTCTGCAGGCGGCTTTTCTGGGCCATGAAATGGCAATGAACGGAATCCGTTTTGAGGCGGGAGACGGTCTGGTCATGGAGTCGGCGGAAGACACGGTGAAAGCAGTGGGACATGTGGGAAGAGAGGGGATGAGACAGACGGATATTGAAATATTAAATCTCATGATAGGGAAAACAAAGGTATAAGGTTCATTTACAAAAAGGAGGGAAAAATGAGGAAACCAAAGATCGGCATAGCCGCAAACATTTTGATCATGGACTCCGGCATGATGCCGGGAATCTACCGGGCATATGTGAACAATGATTATGTGGAAAGTCTGGAGAAGGCAGGATGCGTCCCGGTAATGCTCCCGGTCCTGTCGGACCTTGAGGATGTGAAGGCTCAGGTGGAAGGGCTGGACGGCATCGTCCTTTCCGGCGGCTGGGACATCGATCCTCTGCTGTACGGCGAACAGCCCCTTTTGCAGCAGGGCTTTACAATGAGCGAGGTGGACCGCTTCTTCCTGGCTGTGATACAGGCCGGCGATGAGCTTTCCATCCCCATTTTCGGCATCTGCAAGGGAATGCAGGCGATCAATGTGGCTTTTGGAGGCACGCTCTGTCAGGATATCGGCTCCCAGATGAAAGTCTGTCTTCAGCATATGCAGCAGGCTCCCAGGTACAATGCGACCCACAAGATAACCGTGGAGAAAGACTCCTTTCTGGAGGGCGTGCTGGGGAGAGAGGCGATGGTAAACTCTTTCCATCATCAGAGCATAAAGACGGCGGCTTCGGGATTTCGCGTCACTGCCAGAGCGGACGATGGGGTGATCGAAGGCATCGAGCGGACCGGGGGCAGTTTTATCTGCGGCGTCCAATGGCATCCGGAAATGATGGCGAAACATGACAACAAGACAATGATTCAGTTGTTTCAGGCATTTGCTGACAAATGCGGACAACAGGAGGAAAACAAATGAAAAACAAAAAGAAATTCGGTCTTATCAGTATTATCCTGCTCGGCATGAACGCGATCATCGGTTCGGGAATCTTTCTCCTGCCGGGACAGGCATATGATCTTGTGGGAACAAGCAGCCTGTTTGTGTTTTTGTTTATTACACTTCTCGCAGGCTCTCTGGCCCTCTGTTTTGCGGAGGCTGCCGGACTGTTCAAATCAAACGGAGCGGCTTATATCTATGCGAAGGAAGCCTTTGGAAACTTTGCCGGTTTTGAAGTCGGTTTTATGAAATATGTGGTACAGCTCATCTCCTGGGCGACCATGGCGGTCGGTTTCGTGACTGCATTATCAGCCATTTTCCCGGAAGTGTCGAATGGTGTTCTGCGCAATGCCATCGTTGTGGGGCTGATCGTTGTTTTGAGCCTGGTAAATTATATTGGCATTGATCTTGCGAAATACGTCAACAATGTGGCGACTGTGGGCAAGCTGGCTCCGATCATCATCTTCATCGCGGCGGGTATCTTTTTTATCAAAGGAAGCAATTTCCAGCCTGTCGTCCCTGAGAGTCTGTCTGTTACCACGTTTGCCGAAGCAGCAATTCTTATCTTCTATGCTTTTACAGGATTTGAGGCGATCGCCGGGGCTTCAGAGGAGATGGACAATCCGAAGAAAAACCTTCCCATTGCCATCGCGGTAGCCATCGGATGCGTCTCTTTGATCTATATCCTGCTCCAGTTTGTGAGCATCGGGATCCTCGGAAGCGGTCTTTCCGGGACGGAGACCCCGGTGGTGGACGCAATGTCCACATTTATGGGAAGCGCCGGAGGCACGCTTGTAACAGTCGGGACACTGATCTCTATCGGGGGCATCAATGCGGCGAACTCCATCTTCGTGCCCCGCGGATGTCTGGCTCTGGGAGAAAGAGGGATGCTTCCGCCTATCGTGAAGAAGATGAGCAAGAGGGGGACTCCGGTCGTGGCAATCGTGATCTCCGCTGTGCTTGTGATACCGCTGGCTCTCTCGGGAACCTTCACCCAGCTTGCTGCCATCAGCGTTATCTCCAGATTTACGCAGTACATTCCCACATGCCTGTCCATCATCGTATTCAGGCGCAGAGGAATGGAGTCCACGTTTAAAGTGCCCTTCGGGTATACGATACCGATCATAGCAATCCTGGTAAGTATCTGGCTTCTTTACAACTC
>CALWFS010000201.1 GCA_944377705.1 uncultured Mediterraneibacter sp.
AACACCGGGTACAGCGCCAGCACAGGCTCCATCTGCTCTGGCATCACCGCTGTCACCGTCACTGCTGCCGCGTCAACAGCGATAGCCAGATACTTCAGATTCAGTGAAGTTTTCTTCCCGAGGGCCACGAATATCACCATCGCCGATGCGTATAGAAGCAGCGCTCCCAGGCGCAGAGAGGCGTCTGTAAGATTTCTCCCCAGGATATCTCCGACCAGCTCGATCAGGTTCGCCGTCTGTGCGGACCCGAATACCGCCATGCGCCCGAAGATCGCATATCCGCCGAAAAAGCCGCCGCAGACCGCCATTATAAAATGCGTCCAGACCTCTGACCTGTTATTCCATTCCATTTTTATCATCCCTCCGACCGCTCTCAATTATAGCACGCCGTGCGGGTTTTACAATCTTTTTTGTTGAACATTTAAAATATGGTGACAGTTTATCCCTCCAGCGCTTCCGCTGCATGTGCAAGTTCATCTCTGATATGGATATGCTGAGGACAGACCTGTTCGCATTTCCCGCATCGGATACATGCTGACGCTTTCGCATATCCGCGTCCTTCTGTATTCCACTGATATTGTTTCCGGGCGCCTGAAAGATTGTGATACATTGTATACAGGTTATATGCCTGGAAAATCCCATGGATCCCGATATGTTTCGGACATCCCTTCATACAGTAAGCACATGCGGTACAGGGAACCTTGGGGAAGGATGCATACATATCCCTTGCCCTTTTTATCACCTGCTGTTCCTCTTCTGACAATGGGACAAACTCTTTCATATAAGAAATATTATCTTCCATCTGCGCCATGTCTGACATACCGGAGAGCACAGTGATCACTCCGTCGAGGGAAGCGGCAAAGCGAATCGCCCACGAGGACGGAGATGCATTTCCATCCGCCTCTGTCAGGATCTCTTTTACTTCTTTCGGCGGATCCGCCAAAGTCCCGCCTTTCACCGGTTCCATAATAATGACCGGTTTGCCGTGCTTCCTTGCCGTCTCATAGCATTTCCTTGATTCAATATTCGGATCATCCCAGTCTGCGTAGTTGATCTGAAGCTGCACAAATTCCATCTCCGGATGCTCTGTCAGAATCTTGTCCAGAGCGTCTGCCTTATCATGCATAGAAAAACCCAGATGGCGGATCAATCCCTCTTTCTTCCTCTCTTTCAGAAAATTCCAGATATCATATTCATCAAAAAAATGTGTCCGCTCCTGCCCCAGATTGTGAAGCAGGTAGAAATCAAAATACCCGGCGCCAGTCCTCTCCAGGGAAGTATAAAACATCTGCTCTGCCTCTTCCCTGCTCTTTGCCCCTGCCCATGCGGGAAGCTTGGTCGCGAGGAGAAACCGATCCCGCGGATACCGGTCTGCAAGCACTTTTTTCGCCACTGCCTCTGACTCTCCGTCATTATACCCATAGGCAGTATCAAAGTAGCAGAAGCCCTCTTCCAGAAAACGGTCCACCATCTCCTGTGTGCGCGCCGCATCGATCTTCCCTCCGTCCATGGGAAGACGCATCAGCCCAAAGCCAAGCTTCGGGATACTCTCTCCAAGATACCTTTCCATTTTAACCTCTCCTTTCACAATCTTTTTTTGCTTCATTGACATATCGAACGAGCCTTTTTTCCAACTCTTCCATCACTCTGCCTGTCTCCGGGTCCAGGTACGGGATACGGTGGATCAGTCTTCGGACATAATCATTTTCCTCAACAATATCAAGACTCTCTCGAAAATTAAGGTCATAAAAATACACCAGGTACGACACCCAGTAATCCATAGGCGTCACCCGATCCGAGGAGAGGATGCTCTTTCCGGCCAGCGCGTCCTTGCGTACTTTTAGGGTTATGGCAGACACGCTGACCGCCTCTTCCGCAGCCCCCAGAAAATTCTCAAAAGCATCCTCCAGCTTGACACGGCAGTTGTCCAGCTTATCTGCATCCCGGATGATCCTCGCATGCATAAGCTGCCGCTCGTCCGTGATCCCTTCCAGAGCAAAATCACTGTGCTTTGCGATTGCCATACAGATTACATCGTCCCATGTATCCTCCGGGACAAATTTTCGGATTATTCCGTCTGTGCCAAAAAGGATCTCCACCCCATAGGCCGCATGATCCATAGTATCAGGCCAGAAGCTGTCAAACCGCCTGAGCTGCTCAAACCTCCCGATATCATGAAGCAGGGCATTGATTTGCGCCAGCTCTTTGTCTTCAGCGGAAAGCTTCATACGCTCAGCGATCGCTGTACTCTGAGCCACGACACCATATGTATGTACGATCTTCAAACGCACCTTATCGTTTTCTCTGTCATAGCTGTCAAGATACTCTTCAAAAACCTGTTTTGCACTGTTAAAATCCACAGTTCCTCATCCTCCTGTATTCTGCCTCTATTTCTCATTTTACTACACATACCGCCGGGAATACATCATTGAATTCCATTTCTTAAAATGGTATTATATATAGTATGCTGTTTGAACATACAGAAGAATTATATGATGCTGCCGGTACAGGCGGCGGAACGGAGATATTTATGACAGGAGAGCAGATAAAACCTCGTAAACGCAGCGAAATCCGCCGTGCCTTCCGTGCGGCTTTTCCCCATACAATCCCCATCTTCGCGGGGTTCTGGTTTCTGGCGCTGACATATGGCATCTATATGAATGTATCCGGCTTTTCCTTTATCTATCCAATGCTCATGAGTATTACGATCTTTGCCGGAAGCATAGAATTCGTCACTGTAAACCTTTTGCTCGGAGCATTTAATCCCATTCAGGCATTTGCCATGGCCCTTATGATCAATGCGCGGCATCTGTTCTACGAGATCTCCATGCTGGAAAAATACCGGGGATACGGGTGGCGTTCCTTTTATCTCATCTTCGGCATGTGCGATGAGAGTTTTTCCATCAATTACACTGCCGTTATCCCGAAGGATGTTGACAAAGGATGGTTCATGTTCTTCGTGACCGCGCTTAACCACTTTTACTGGTTTTCAGGTTCGACTCTTGGCGGGATCTTTGGCTCTCTGATCCACTTTGACACAAAAGGGCTTGACTTTGTGATGACAGCCATGTTTGTAGTGATCTTCCTTGAGCAGTGGCTGAAGGAGAAAAACCATACAAGTTCCCTTCTCGGGCTTGCCCTTTCTCTAATCTGCCTTATTGCATTTGGCGCTGACAATTTCATCATCCCTGGCATGCTGGCGATCCTGATCCTCCTGACTGTGATCCGCAGGCCCCTGGAGGAGCGCATCAGCTCAGCTGCAGATATTACGAAAGAAACAGAGAAAGGCGGTGAACAGCAGTGACCCTCGCACAGCAGATCATAACCGTGGCAATGGTAATCCTTGCCACCATGCTCACACGCTTTCTGCCATTTCTCATATTTCCGGCAGGGCGTCCCACTCCTAAATATGTTCAGTATCTCGGCAAGGTACTGCCCTCCGCAGTGTTCGGACTGCTCATCATATACTGCCTGAAAAACGTAAGTATTTTCACAGGCAGCCACGGTCTCCCGGAACTCATCGCCATTGTCCTGGTGATCGCGCTTCATTTGTGGAAGCGCCAGATGCTGCTCTCCATTGCGGGAGGGACCATCTGCTATATGCTGCTGGTACAGTTTGTGTTCTAAAATCTGGATTTGCCGGGGAGCCTGGGATTGAGTAAATCGGACGAAAACACTGAAGCGTGGTGTGTCGATGACGTATTCAGAGCGTGTGTGCGGGTGTCTGAGGCGACTGCGGAGGGGCTTGCAAAAACTTGAAATCCGGGACTATGCGTTGAAATCAGCAGGGGGATTGTCTGAGGCGAAGGCGAGTTGCCCCCTGCTGATTTCTGTTCTTAGCATAGTCCCGGATTTCCTAGTTTTCGCTGCCACGGAGCTCGGAGCCGAAGCCACCCGCACACACGCTCTGAAAGGTTTTCGCAAAGGCGCTTCGCTGTTTTCTGGTTTTACTCAAGCCGGAGGAACACAGAAAACCGCGGACCTATTTGGGGCGCCTTTCGCGGCGGACGGGGATATGGCGACGGTGACTTGGAGTAATCTGCTGGAAAGACTTAAAGGAATGGGGTGTGGCGTTAATTTCAAAGCGAATCGTCCGCTTTGAAATTGTCTTTAGCCACATTCCATTCCTTTTACGTCTTTCCCAGATTACGGAACCGGA
>CALWFS010000202.1 GCA_944377705.1 uncultured Mediterraneibacter sp.
CCCTTCTTGGCCGTGGAAAGTACACACGCAGAGATAATCACGTTTAACATATGTGCCCCGGTCCGGTTGATGATGACCTTCTTCCCCTCGCTTTCCAGTGCACGGCACAGGATTGCGTTTGTGGTCGTCTTCCCGTTGGTCCCCATGGTCACAATGATCTTTTCCCTGACCTGTCCTGCCATCTCCCTGAGGATCTTCGGATCGATCAGACGCGCCACATATCCGGGCAGAGTCACCCCGCTCCCCCGGTTCATCTTTTTGATCAGGCTGCTTGTAACTTTCGCGCATTTTATTGCAAGTTTGCTTCTCAATCTCATAATCTTTATCCAACTTTTCTTTCTATTTCGTTTAAAGTTTCCTGCTCCTTCAGACTGCCTGCCCCTGGTGCTTCAGGAGCTCTCTTATAGCATATGCCACTCCGAATTCACCGTTTGTCTTAGTAATATATTTTGCCGCCTGCTTCACTTCCGGATCCCCGTTTTCCATTGCCACTGTCGCCCCGAAATCCATTGAGATCATGGACAGGTCATTCAGGCTGTCTCCCAGCACCATGACCTCATCCATGGTGTACCCCAGCGACTCGATATAAGCCTTTAAAACCGGTCCTTTCTGGGCTTTCACGTCCGTGATCTCCAGATTTGTCGGAAAGGAGGACGCCGCTGCGATTTCGCGGTCCCTGTCCAGACGCTTTTTGATCTCTCCCAGCATAGCTCTGTCCTCTGCAAAAAGAAACAGCTTGTATACAGGCACTCCTATTTCTTCCAGCTCATCGAGGTCAGAAATAACCTTCGTCCTCTCCTTCATCCGGATATACTGGCTGGTCTTTTTTACCTCATCGCGGCTTAAATTCATATGGAAGAGCATGGTCTCCAGAAGAAGACTTTCCTCTACCTCCTCCCGGGTCCCGATCCGGTAATCATATCCGTTCGTACAGATCACCATGGATACCGGATACTCCCGGATCACACTGTACACTCTCCTGCACAGCTCCATGCTCATAGGATAGGTAACGATAACATTCCGCTGCGGATCCCGCACTTCCGCGCCGCTGCCGACAATGTAGTCGCATACAAGCTCCGTTCCTTCCAGTTCCTGCATCGCCCCGGGGAAATTTCGTCCTGTGCAGATCATAAAACGGATCCCCGCGTTTATGGCTTCCTTCACAGCCTCCAGCGTCTCGGGGGCAATCCTGTGATCATCTCCGAGAAGCGTCCCGTCCATATCGCTTGCGATTACTTTTATCATATCTGTAAATCTCCCTGATTTTTTCTTGTCTGTCTGTTTCCATCCCATTATAAATAGTTTCCCCGGTTCATGCAACTATAGACAGAACGCATATTATATCTTGATGTCCTTCAGCCGTCCCGCGCCCCGCAGGTATTTCCGATAAATAAAAGAGAACACAATACAGGATACGCACGCCGAAACACCGTCCGCCACGGGCTCCGCATAGAATGCGGACTGAGCGGCGAAAAACAGGGGCAGGATGCAGGCAGCCCCAAAATACAGCGATTTCCGGAACAGGGACAGGCTCAGCGATGTCTTTGTCATTCCGAGAGCAGTCAGACCGTCTACGATCACATATTGAAAGCCTAAAGGGATGATCATCAGTGTAAACGCCCGGATCCCCCACACGGCAAGCTGTACGCACTCCCTGTTATCTGTAAAAATGTATACAAAATACTGCGGCACAATCCTTGAAATGAGGAACATCACTGAGGTAAAGCACACGCACAGAGCAAGCACCCAGAAAAACGTCTTCCGTATCCTGTCCGGACGGTTTGCCCCGTAATTATAGCTGATGAGCGGCTGGGAACCGCCAGTGATCCCCAGCATAGGCGAGGTAATCAGCAGCATGTAACTCTGCACGATGGTAGCTGCCGTGATGAGCGTATCTCCATACTCTCTGCCCCCATAGTGCTGGAGTACCGCATTCAACGCAATGATAATGATACTGTCCGTGGCGAGTATCAAGAAAGGCGAAAATCCGATCTTCACGATCCTCATGCCTGTCGAGAGCTCCGGCTTTGTCAGTCCCAGAGCCACTTTCATCTTCTTTCTCCTGAGCGTCAGGAGCACGAACGCGCAGGACGACATCTGAGCAATCACAGTGGCAATGGCAGCTCCTGCCACTCCCATATCAAACACAAAGATAAAAACCGGATCAAGAACAATATTGATCACAGCGCCGATCAGCGTGGTCATCATCCCAAGCACCGGGAAGCCCTGCGCTGTGATAAAATAATTCATTCCCATAGAGATCAGGGCAAAGAATGTTCCCGCCGTATAGATGGTCAGATAACTGTCCGCATAGGGAAATGTCACTTCGCTTGCCCCGAACCAGTTCAGCAGCCAGTCCTTTGACAGCAGAAACAGCACTGTCAGCACAAGGGATACAATGATCATCATGGAAAAACTGTTTCCCAGGAACCTTTTTGCCCCCTTCTCGTCCCCTGCTCCCAGCCGCACAGAGAAAAGGACGGAACCGCCGATCCCGAACAGAGTGCCAAAGGACGACAGCAGCGTCACAATAGGCGCGCAGATCCCTACTCCTGCAAGGGCCTCTGCCCCTGTCCCAGGGATGTTTCCCACATAGATCCTGTCCACAATGCTGTAAAACACATTCACAAACTGCGCGATCATGAACGGGACCGATATCTTCAATACAAGGAGAGGGATGGAATCCCTGCCGAAATCATTTGTCTTTTTCATTTTCTGTTCCTCATTTCTCTCACTATCCGTCCTACATTATAGCAGGAACAGAAAAAAAGGAAAGAAAAAAAGACCCGGCGCCATACCGGCGCCGAGCCGCTTTCTTATATTACATATGCCTCTTGTGCGAACCATCAGCCTTCAATTGCGATATGCCTCCTGCTCTCCACTGCCTGAGCCTCTTTTTTCGGAACCGACAGCTTCAGGATCCCGTGCTCGTATTTCGCTTTGATATCTTCCCGGGTAAGCGCGTCGCCCACATAGAAGCTCCTCTGCATTGCCCCGGCATAACGCTCTCTGCGAATATATCTTCCGTGTTTCTTTTCTTCGTTCTTATCCAGACTCTTCTCTGCGGAGATTGTCAGATATCCATCATCCAGTTCCACATTGATCTCATCTTTCTTAAATCCCGGAAGATCGATATCAATCTCATAACCGTTGTCATGTTCACGGATATCTGTCTTCATCATATTTTTTGCACGTTTTCCAAACAGAGGATTTTTCCTTCCCCAGAAGTCATGAACAAATGGAAAATCCATCCAGTCATCATCAAATAAGTTTTCTCCAAAAATGCCAGGCATCATCATAAGTCATTTCTCCTTTCACTCTTCACAACTTTCAAACCACTGCGGCGTTTACTGAAGGTATGCCTTTTCTGAAAGAAATCCGGCACTTTTGGTGCCGGACCCCTTTTTTACCTCACGGTTATATCATCAGCCCTCGATGGCAATTGTTTTCTTTGTCTCTACTGCCTGAGCGTCCTTCTTCGGGATGCTGATGCTTAAGATACCATTGTCATATTTTGCTTTGATATCTTCCTGGGTAAGTGTATCGCCCACATAGAAGCTTCTCTGCATTGCGCCTGCGTAGCGCTCCCTGCGGATGTATTTACCTTCTTTGTCCTTCTCGTCCTTGTCAAGCCCCTTTGCGGCTGATACGGTCAGGTATCCGTTCTCCAGCTCCAGATTAATCTCATCTTTCTTGAATCCCGGCAGGTCGATGTCAACTTCATATCCGTTGTCATGTTCGCGGATATCTGTCTTCATCATGTTTTTAGCATTCTTTCCGTACAGCGGATTTTTCTTTCCCCAGAAATCCCTGTCAAACGGGAAGTTCATCCAATCATCATCAAATAAGTTCTCTCCAAAAATACTAGGCATCAACATAAGTCATATCTCCTTTCAAAAACAAACCTTTTTGTTATCTATCTATATTATGAAGCACTTCCGAAATACCATTCGGAGTGTTGAGTTTTGAGAACCGGGAACTTCAGGAACCTTTCCTTTTTCCTTGTTCTAGTTGTAATATAGCAGACGATGTTATCACTGTCAAGAGGTGAGTGCTAATTTTTTAAATAATTTTTTGGGAAAACCTCAAAAAAGCTTGATTTTACGGGCTTTTTCGGGCTTTCCAATTTTTTGATTTTTTCAAAAAATGGCTTA
>CALWFS010000203.1 GCA_944377705.1 uncultured Mediterraneibacter sp.
GGAACCTGACGGTGAATTATTAAAATCATAAACTGGCATAATCTAACTCCTTCGTATGTCATTCAGTAAATTTCTTCCGGTACAGCGGATCATACCCGCTGCTCACTGTACCAGTTTACCATAAAATGCCGGATATACAAGGCTAAAACAGGCTCATCTGCTCATATTCTGCTTCTCTCTCCAGCAGCACCGGCGTTTTGTGAAGGAAATATTCCGCGGCATTATCATCTGTCACCCAGTCTTCCAGCTCGCTTCGCTCCAGGACCAGCGGCATCCGATCATGGACCGGCTTTACGGAAGGATTTGCCTCGGTTGTCAGGATCACAAACCGGTCCATCCCGTCAAAGCAGTCGCAGCATCCTGCCATGAACATAACACTGGAATCCCACCGCTCAAAGGAGAACTTCTCTTTAGACTTATTCCACTCCCAGAATCCCTTTGCCGGGATCACGCATCTTCTGTGCAGGACACTCTCCCTGAAAGTACGCCGTTCCACAGCCGTTTCTGCCCTGGCGTTGATGAGAAGCCCTTTTCCATCAAACCTTGGAAAGCCCCAGTTCATCTGCTCTGCCTCCAAATGACACTCCTTCCCCATTATCACTACGGCTTTCTGGGAAGGAAAGACGGCTGCAGCTCTGGCTGCCTGTCCATGAAGTGATACCGCATTCATCTCCTGCGCCGCTTCCTGCACCATATTCTGGCCTGATTTTCCCTGAAACCTCTGATCCAGCTTCAGTACCAGCCGTCTGATCTCTCTTGCTGTTTCATCATCCACATAATATCGTCCGCACATTGTCTTCTCCATTTTCCTCCCATTTTTGTTTTATCCCGCTTTTCTTATTCTTCCCCGGATGACAGATCTGTTACTCATGATCCGCTTTCCCAGCTTAATTTCCACCGATTTTCTTCTGCATAGTAGTACAACCGGAAGAGATATTCCTGCCCCTGCGCCACAGTGCTGCACCGGTACTCATGGATGGGGATACCACAGTAATACTTCTTCTCCCGCGTCTGCACATGGATCTGGCTGATGCTGTGGATCATTCCCTCGTCGTCCTGATATTTGATCATCTTTGGCATTGCCGTCCCGGTGCTCGTAAACCACACTCCGCAGGCAATCTCACACAGACTATCTCTCTTCAGTTTTCCTTCATCCGGCTTCCGGGCATTTGTCCCGATCCCCATGCTCATTTCAGGTCACCTCTGTACTGTCTGAATTTTCGTGCCATTGCGCTATGACACCCTGATTTTTGTATAATCCACCGATCGCTTCTCCCTGGAGATCCCGCCGCTCATATGATCGATGGGACTTTCGATAAATGCCGCCCGCTTTACGGAGTCAATGCCATACCTTCTTCGGATCTGGTCCACGGCAGCGTCTCTCTGCTCCAGCTTCTCATAATCTGTATCATCGAACAGATCCATCTGTCTCATGTCCGCCCCGTCCCGGATGCGGCTGGTATGGATGCCGAGATGCCGGATCGGAGCGCCGTCCCAGAGCTCGTCAAAGAGCCGGCAGGCATACTTATGGATTTCCGACGTAATGTTCGTGGCATTTTTCAGGGTCATCTGATGGCTCCTGTAACTGAAGTCAGCAGACTTGATCCCCACAGCAATCACTTCCGCTCTGATTTCTGCCTCCCGCAGCCTGGTCCCCACGGTCTCCGCCAGCGCCAGGAGGACCAGCTTTGCCACAGAAGCATCTGTCACGTCGAATGCAATGGTAGTCGAATTGCCATATCCTTTATTCGCCGGCGGCTCGGACTGCACGACTGACACATCCATTCCGTTTGCAAACGCCCAGATCACCTCGCCGTGCTTCTTCAGATGCAGCTTAAGAAGCGCCGGATCCGCATGCGCCAGTTCTCCCACGGTCCGTATGCCAAGATCAAACAGCTTCTTCGCAGTCGACCGACCCACGAAAAACAGGGCGCTGACGGGAAGTCCCCACATCTTCTCCTGTATCTCTTCCTTCCACAGAGTGTGGACCCGGTCCGGTTTCTGAAAATCGGACGCCATCTTTGCCAGCAGCTTATTTTCCGAGATTCCGATATTGACTGTAAATCCCAGCGTATCCCGGATCTGATACCTGATCCTCTCTGCGGCTCTCTCGGCACCGCCCCACAGTCTTTCTGTCCCGCTCATGTCCACGAATGCCTCGTCCACGGAATACTGCTCCACATCCGGTGAGTACTGTCGCAGAATGTCCATAAATGCAGCCGAACATTTCTCATACAGCCCATAATTGGGCGGGACAAGGATCAGACCCGGACATTTGCGCAGCGCCTCCACGATCGTTTCACCGGTTTGGATTCCATACCGCTTCGCCGGGATCGATTTTGCCAGGATGATTCCATGCCGCAGCGCTGTGTCTCCGCCCACCGCGGAGACCTGTTCCCGCAGATCTGTATGTCCGCCCAGATGGTACAGACGGTATACAGCCTCCCAGCTTAAGTATGCCGAATTAACATCAATATGAAAAATCACTCGTCTCCTCTTTTCCAAACTTACGTTCGCCTCCCCTGCATTCATTATGGGGAACAAACGTTCGCAGGTCAAGAGGATTGTTTTTCCATCTCTATTGACCGATTTTTAAAACCATAAAAATGTCTGCATCATAATTCTCATTATACCGCTCAGTCTGAACAAACCCGGTCTTTTCATACAGGCTGAGTGCCTTTGCGCTGGTTGATAATGTATCAAGATACATCTCCCGGTATCCGGAACATACTGCTTCCTCGATCACAGTCTCCAGAAACTTTCTGCCAAGCCCTCTTCCCTGAAACCTCTTGTAGAGATAAAGAGACTTCAGCTCACAGCGGCGCTCACCCATTCTTTTTAATGCTGCTGTGCCGATGATTTCTTCTCCGTCCAGCATGATCCAGAATGCATCAAAACAGTGCTGCACATCCAGATAACTTTTATGCTTTTCGTCTAAATCCAGCTTTCTTCCTGACTCGGGAAGGCAGCAGCGCAGAAAAGAAATCAATTTTTCTGTGTATTTCTTTTCGAATCTTTGAATCGGATACATTATCACTCCTTGAACATATAATCTATGATTCCTGCAATATGGTATTGTAAAGTATCGAAAACAGGAATCGGGAGCTTATCATCAGCGTACATCAGCGGCAATTCTGTACATCCAAGAATCACAGCCGCAATCTGTTCTTCTTGGATCAGGCGCTGTACGATAGTATTGATTTTGTTTTTTGACTCTGGATTGACTATGCCAAATTCCAGTTCATCCGCTATCACATGGTCAATAAATTTTCGTTCCTCGGCATTGGGAATAACGGCATCGATTCCATTTTCTATAAACCGCTTTCTGAAAAACGTCTTCTCCATCGTAAAACCTGTTCCAAGCCAGGCAATCCTGTTATATCCTTTCTTCTGAACTGCCTGAAAAGTCGGCTCAACAATACTGAGAAGAGGCACATTCGCCCTTTCCTCCAGCAGATCAAAAACAACATGTGGAGTATTTGAAGCAATGATAATAAAATCCACTCCGCTGTGCTCCAGATTAAAAATTCCTCGTAACAAGTAATCTGTCAGTTCTCTATATTCTCCTGCCTTACAATACCCCAGCATTTCATACATATTCACAGTTTCTATGGATAAAGAAGGAAAGTATCCTTCTGGATGCCTCTTACTATACTGCTCTGCTATTTCCTTATAATACAATAATGTCGATTCCGGCCCCATTCCACCAAGGATTCCTAATTTTTTCATGTCTATTTCCCCCAATATGATATAACCTATTCTCTCGTAACCAACTCAGCCGCCATAATATATTCTTTCTCATTTTCATCCACTGTTTTGAATCCTGATTTCTCATACATCTTCACAGCATAATTAGCTTTCTGCACAGACAGTGACACTTTTTTATAGCCCTGCTGTCTCAGAAGATCAAGCATTTTCATCATAAGCTGTGAGCCGATCCCCTGTCCTCTGTATTCCTTATACAATGAAACAGCACAGGACGGAGTCTCATCATCCACATGCCCATAATCATCCATGATCCGCGTCCAGACAGAACCGACCACCCTGCCCCCGAGCTCAGCGACCAGGCAGTTATCGCCCTTACGCGTGCCAAAATCATCCGTATACACCCGCAGCTCCGGACGTTCTACAATATCTCTCGGAGGA
>CALWFS010000204.1 GCA_944377705.1 uncultured Mediterraneibacter sp.
GCTGTATGACCTTGAGCTTGAGAAACAGCAGGCATCTGAGGCGGAAGCAAGAAGGAGCCAGATTGGAACAGGAGACCGCTCGGAAAAGATCCGTACTTACAATTTCCCGCAGGGGCGTGTGACGGACCACAGGATAAAACTGACACTGCACAAGCTGGATTCCGTTCTGAACGGAGACCTGGATGAGATCATTGACAGTCTGATCGCAGCAGACCAGACTGCGAAACTGGCAAAGATGGAGGACTGATGATAAATGACAGAACCTGAATTTAAACGACCGGAGCTGGAGGATAAGGAGATCATTTCCTCGTATTTTACAAAGGCGCCCAGCAGGAGCTGCGAGCGTACATTTGTGAACGTGTATCTCTGGTCAAGGCATTACAAAGTTAAATATGCTGTAATCGAGGATGCCCTCGTGTTTAAGAGTGAAGATGAAAGGATGGCGTTTTCCTATCCTGCGGGTGAGCCCGAAAATGTCAGAAAGGCTCTTGAGTTCCTGATGGAATACAGCAGGGAAAAGGAATGTCCGTTTACGCTTTACAATGTGACTCCGGAGATGTTCGCACAGCTTGAATCATGGTATCCGGACAGATTTAGCGTGAAATACAACAGAGATATAGCGGATTATGTATATGAAACGGAGAAACTTGCCACGCTGGCAGGCAAAAAGCTCCATGGAAAGCGCAACCACATTAATAAATTTAAGAACCTGTATCCAGACTGGACATACGAACCGTTGAGCGAGGAGAATGTGGAGGCCTGCTTCCAGATGGCGCTTAAATGGAGAAACCAGAACGGGTGCGAAGATGATCCGGAGAAGAATGCGGAGATGTGCGTGACGCTCAACTCGCTCCGCCTGTACAAGGAGCTGGGGTTAAAGGGCGGAGTCCTGAAGATCGGAGAGCGGGTTGTTGCTTTTACGGTAGGAGAACCGCTGTGTCCGGATACTTTTGTGGTCCATATTGAGAAGGCGTTCCCGGATGTGGAAGGCGCTTATCCAATGATTAACCAGCAGTTTGTACAGCATGAGTGTATGGATTATAAATATGTGAACAGAGAAGAAGATACCGGAGCAGAGGGACTTCGGAAAGCAAAGCTTTCTTACAGACCGGCGTTCCTGGAAGAAAAGGGCGTTGTAAAAGAAAAGGAGTGACAGCAGATGATTTCAAAGAAAATGGAAAACATGGTAGCAAACAGTTCAGCGATCCGCGCGATGTTTGAGGAGGGAAATCGCCTTGCAAAGATCTATGGCGCTGAGAATGTATTTGATTTCAGCCTCGGCAATCCGAATGTACCGGCACCGGAAGCGGTAAAGAAAGCGATCATTGACCTTCTCGATGAGGAAGATCCGGTGGTGCTCCACGGTTACACGAACAGCAACGCAGGATATGAGGATGTGCGTCAGGCAGTGGCTGAGTCGCTGAACGGCCGGTTTGGGACTTCATTTTCTGCAAACAATATCACAATGACAGTGGGAGCTGCAGGAGGATTGAATGTGATCCTCAAAGCGCTTCTGAATCCGGAGGATGAGGTGGTCGTGTTCGCGCCTTATTTCGGAGAGTACAGGAGCTATGTAAACAACTATGACGGAGTGATTGTGGAGATCTCTCCGGATACAGCGACATTCCAGCCGAAACTGGATGAATTTGAGGCAAAGATCACGCCGAAGACAAAGGCGGTGATCGTGAATACTCCGAACAATCCGACCGGGGTCGTGTACTCAGAGGATACCATTAAAAAGATGGCTTCAATCATGGAAAATAAGCAGAAAGAATACGGTACGGACATCTATCTGATTTCTGACGAGCCGTACAGAGAGCTTGCCTACGATGGCATAGAAGTGCCGTATCTGACAAAATACTATGCCAACACCGTAGTTGGATATTCTTACAGCAAATCCCTCTCCCTTCCGGGTGAGCGTATCGGATACCTGGTCATTCCGGACGAGGCTGCAGACAGTGAGAACCTGATCTCCGCGGCAAATGTGGCGACCCGTATCCTGGGATTCGTGAATGCGCCGACTCTCCAGCAGAAAGTCGTGAAGGCATGCCTGAATGAGAAAACGGATATTTCCTTCTATGACAAAAACAGAGAGACCCTCTACAACGGACTGAAAGAACTGGGATTTGAGTGCATTAAGCCGGAGGGGGCGTTTTACCTGTTTGTGAAATCTCCTGTTGCTGATGAGAAGCAATTCTGCGCGGCGGCAAAGAAATATAATATCCTCCTTGTGCCGGGAAGCTCATTCGGATGCCCGGGATATGTGCGGATGGCTTACTGTGTGGCATATGAGACCATCGTGAATTCTCTGCCGAAATTTAAAGAGCTGGCAGCAGAGTATAAATAGGCAGATACAGACGGGAGACAGGAGAGACAAGATATGGCAGTCAGAACAGAATTATTAAAAAATATCCGGAGCGTGGAACCTTATGTCCCTGGGGAACAGCCTCAGGAAAAGGTGATCAAGCTGAATACAAATGAGAATCCCTATCCCCCGGCTCCCGGAGTACAGGCGGCACTGGATTCCCTTGACCCGGCAGACTTCCGTCTGTACCCGGATCCGACGTCCAGCGTGCTGGTGCGTTCACTGGCGGATTATTACGGGGTGAGGGAGGAACAGGTATTTGTGGGAGTGGGTTCAGATGATGTGCTCTCACTGTGTTTCCTGACATTTTTTAATTCGGAGAAGCCGATCCTGTTTCCGGACATTACATACTCATTCTATAAGGTCTGGGCAGAGTTGTACCGTATCCCGTATGAGTGCCCGCGGCTTGACGGAGATTTCCGGATTGTGAAGGAAGATTATTACAGGGAGAACGGCGGGATCATATTCCCGAATCCAAATGCGCCAACCGCGATTTACGAGGAACTGTATTTTATAGAGGATATCCTGGAACATAACCGGGATTCCATCGTGATTGTGGATGAGGCGTATGTGGATTTTGCAGGGAGATCGGCAATGGAGCTGATCGGGAAATACGACAATCTGATCGTGACCCAGACATTTTCCAAGGCTCGGAGCATGGCAGGAATGAGGATAGGGTATGCTATTTCAAATCCGGATCTGATCCGCTGCCTGAATGATGTAAAATATTCTTTTAATTCTTATACGATGAGCCGCGCGGCACTGATCTGCGGCGCTGCGGCAGTAAAAGACAGAAAATATCTGGAAGAGACTGTCCGGAAAATAAAAGAGACAAGGGAACGGGCGAAGAAAGAACTCGTGGATCTTGGGTTTGAGCTTACGGATTCGCAGGCGAACTTCCTATTCGCCCGCCATCCCCGGTATGATGCGGGGAAGCTTTTTGAAGAGCTGAAAAAAGCGAATATCTACGTGCGACACTGGGAGGGCAAAAAAATCAGCCAGTACCTGCGGATCACCGTTGGTACGGACGAGGAGATGGATGTGCTGTTTGATTTTCTGAGGAAACAGTTGTTCTGATGAATAGATAAATCTGGATTTGTCGGGGAGCCTGGGATTGAGTAATCGGACGAAAACACCGAAGCAATATATCGAAGACGTATTCAGAGCGTGTGTGCGGGTGGCTTCGGCTCCGCTCCACGAGGCAAGTAAAACTATAAAATCCGGAACTATGCTAAGAGCAGAAATTGGCAGGGGGCAACTCGCCTTCGTCTTAGACAATCCCCCTGCCAATTTCAACGCATAGTTCCGGATTTTAAGTTTTCACTAGGCCGCATTCCGAAGTCACCTCAGTCACCCGCGCACACGCTTTGAAAGGTTTTCGTAAAGGCGCTTCGCTGTTTTCTGGTTTTACTCAAGCCGGAAGGAACCCCGGAAAATGCAGGATTTCGAAGGGAAGGCGAAAGGGGAACGTCTTTGACGAGCCGTAACTTTCTTGCTACAGGAAGAGATTAATAATTTCCCGTCAAAAGATTCTGTTTCGCCGATAAAGGTCCCCTTTCATCCACCTTTCGAAATCCTATATTTGGCTGTGGGGACTTCCGGTCGGATGAACGCAGAAAACCGCGGACCTATTTGAGATGCCTTTCGCGGCGGGCGGGGATATGGCGACGATGACTTGGAGTAATCTGCCGGAAAGACTTAAAGGAATGGGGTGTGGCGTTAATTTCAAAGCGGATGCCTGAGCGCAA
>CALWFS010000205.1 GCA_944377705.1 uncultured Mediterraneibacter sp.
AGGAGATCGACCGCCGGTTCCTCATCAAAGTCCGCGAAATGTACCCGGGCAATGAGGATAAAGTGAAGAAGATGGCAATCCTCATGGACGGACAGGTGCGCATGGCAAATATGGCGATCATCGCAGGATTCTCTGTAAACGGCGTGGCAAAGCTCCACACTGAGATCCTGGAGAAACAGGAGCTCAAGGACTTTTACCAGATGATGCCGGAGAAATTCAACAACAAGACAAACGGCATCACACAGAGACGGTTCCTTGCACACGGCAACCCGCTTCTGGCTGACTGGATCACAGACAAGATCGGCGAAGGCTGGATCACCGACCTGTCCAAGATTGCAAACTTAAAACCATATGTAAATGATGAAAATGCAAGGCGTGAGTTCATGCAGATCAAGTACCAGAACAAGGTGCGCCTGGCGAAATATATCAAGGAGCACAACGGCATTGACGTGGATCCGAGATCCATCTTTGACGTCCAGGTAAAACGTCTCCACGAGTATAAGCGCCAGTTCCTGAACATCCTGCATATTATGTATCTGTACAATCAGATCAAAGAACATCCGGAGATCTCCTTCTATCCGAGGACATTCATCTTCGGCGCGAAGGCAGCGGCAGGGTACCTGAGGGCAAAGGAGACGATCAAGCTGATCAACTCAGTTGCAGATGTGGTAAACAATGACCGCAGCATCAACGGCAAACTGAAAGTTGTATTTATCGAGGACTACCGTGTGTCTAATGCGGAGATCATTTTCGCGGCGGCAGATGTCAGCGAGCAGATCTCCACAGCGTCCAAAGAGGCGTCGGGCACGGGAAACATGAAGTTCATGTTAAACGGCGCTCCCACACTCGGCACCATGGACGGCGCGAACGTGGAGATCGTCCAGGAGGTCGGAGAAGAGAATGCGTTCATTTTCGGTCTGAGCTCTGAGGAGGTCATTAATTATGAGAATAACGGCGGATACAACCCGCAGGATATTTACTTTAATGACTGGGAGCTGAAACGTGTGGTTGATCAGCTCATGGACGGCACATACTCCCACGGCGACCACAATATGTACAAGAACCTGTATAATTCACTGCTCAACACTCAGTGCACGGACAGGGCGGATATGTATTTTATTTTGAAGGATTTCCGTTCCTATGCAGACGCTCAGAAAAGAGTGGAAGAGGCATACCGCGATCAGCAGAGATGGTCGCGCATGGCGATGCTGCAGACAGCATGCAGCGGCAAATTCTCATCTGACAGAACGATCGAAGAATATGTCCGGGATATCTGGTATCTGGAGAAGATCGAGGTTCCGTCCGGACAGGAAGACTAAACAGGAGGCGGTTATAAATGGATCATGGCTATCGCTATATGTACGAATATGATTATCCGGCGGGCAGCGGCGCAGACAATGTATTTGGCGTGATCATGTCAGTGTATCTGATCATACTCACGCTGGTGCTGACCTTTGCTCTGGTAAGTTATATCTTGCATTCGATCGGTCTGTATACGATCGGAAAACGGATGGGAAAAGAATATCCCTGGCTGGCGTTTATCCCTTATGCAAGAGATTACTTTCAGGGAGAGCTTGCCGGAGAGATCAGGCTTAAGGATAAGTCGATCAGGAATCCGGGAATCTGGAATCTGGTCATTCCGATCATATCCAGTGTCCTGGGCGGAATCTTTATAGTTATCATTATGTTTGTGGTTGGATTTGGCGCTGTGGTCCAGGCGTCAGGGGTTGGTGGTTTAGGGATTGCAGCGCTGCTCAGCATCCTGCTCTATATCCTGCTGCTCCTTGCCACTGTGGCGCTCAGAGCCGCGCAGATGGCGCTTACTGTATTGATCAACAGGCAGATCCTGGAGAGGTTTACCTCCGATAATATGGCGACTGTACATGCAGTGCTGACCATAGTGGTCCCGCTTTATGAGGCGTTCTGTTTCTTTGTGATGAGGAACAGGGAATTCAATCCGGTACCGCCGGCAGTATCAGCTCCGGATACTGACCAGGCTGAGAAAACAGAATGACAGAAGACAGCTCTTCATACAATAAAGTATGGAGGGCTGTTTTTTATGGATCGATATACTATTGAGCAAAAGCTGAAATCAGCGGCTGCATTTCTTGTGATCATTATCCTGCTCCCGTATATTATATCTGTATTTGTGAATGGAGCGGACGCAGCGGCAGGGGACGGCAGCAAGGCGTTCTATGTAAAGGTAAAAGTCCCGGATACGGAGGAAGCGGACGGCGTCAGGGAGATCGGCTGGACGGACTACCTCGCGGGGATTCTGGCAAAGGAAGTGCCCCCGGACTTTGGGGAAGAGGCAATGAAGGCGCAGGCGGTACTCATCAGGACGCAGATATACCGGGAGGTGGGAAGCTCTGAGGACAAGATACTCTCCATGGATTATATGACGCGCGAAGAGATGAAAAAGCAGTGGGGGCAGGAAAGGGCATCGGATTATTATGAAAAATACATACGCGCCGTGGAACAGACGGATGACACGGTCATCATGTACGGCGAGGGATATGCGTGGACTCCGTTCCACCAGTCCAGCAGCGGGATGACCAGGAGCGCGGCGGAGGTTATGGGGACAGAGGAGTATCCTTATGTGGCTGTCAGGGAATGCCCGAAGGACAAAGAGGCGGACCATGAGATCCAGGTGTTTACATTCTCATATACTGAGATCCAGGAGGCATGCCGGGATTTCCTCGTAGCCGCTGCTGACGGTGAGCAGGCGGAGAAGGGATATACATTTGCTGATTTTGAGATCAAGGCATATGATTCGGCGGGATATGTCAGCCAGCTTCGGATCGGGGATACGATCTGTACGGGAGATCAGTTCAGGGATGCCCTGGGGCTTCCGTCCAGCGCATTTTCTTTTAGTGAGGCAAAGGAAGGGGAAGAGGGAAGTGAAATAAAGATCACGACCACCGGGAATGGACATGGCCTGGGTATGAGCCTATGGACAGCGGAAAAGATGGACGAAGAGGGCAGGACATATGAGGAAATCCTTTCTTTTTTCTTTGAGGGCACTGAGCTGAAGAAGGATATCCAGGAGACAGAGCTGTTCTGAAAGATCCGTCGGATAAGAAAAGTGCAGATCCGCAAAAGATCTTTTTGAATGTCCGGAATAATACGGTCATTTTCTGGCAAAAATATAGCCAGAGGTGATGACAATGAATAAGAATGAAAGACCATCCTTCTTAAAAGGAAGAGGCGCTGCGGTCGGCATCGTGATCTGTTTTGTGGCGGTCATTGCACTGGTAGGGGTATATACTTTTAATAACTATCAGAAAGACATTGACGAACAGATGGCGAAGGCTGAAAAACAGGCAGAACAGCTTGCAGAAGATAAGACAGAAGAGACAACAGCAGATGAGATCGTGCTGCCCGAGGCGGGAGACGCCCAGGACGGGGACGGCATGGCAGAGGGTGGAGGCCCTGATGGGGCGGAGGAACAGAACGGCGCGGGCACTGACGGAGGGAATGCCGTCGGAGCGGAAACATCAGGGGCAGATACATCAGGCGTATGGTTCTCTGAGGACAGTGTCCTCACCTGGCCTGCCAGCGGGGCGGTGATCATGGGATATAGCATGGATCAGACAGTGTTCTTCCAGACGCTGGAGCAGTATAAGTACAACCCCGCGATGATCATCGGAGGAGAAGTGGGTGAGACGATCACGGCTTCTGCGGCAGGGATCGTGACTAATATTGAGGAGACGGCCCAGACAGGGACAACAGTCAGCCTGGATATGGGGAACGGATACACCGCAGTATACGGTCAGCTTACAGATGTGACTCTTTCAACGGGGGACTATGTTAATGCAGGAGAAATGATCGGTAGTCTGAATGAACCGACAAAGTATTACAGCGTAGAGGGACCGAACCTGTATTTTGAGATCCTCAAGGATGGGGAGCCGGTAGATCCTATGAATTATATGGAATAGCAATGGCATTGGACTGTGTGTGAAAAGGAACAGACGGGTCTGGCAAGTTTTTTGTCCGGGACCGTCTGTTATTTTTTTACTTTATAGGAAATTCCGATTTTGGATAAGGGAAAAAAGAAGCCCTGTTGATCGAACGTATGTTAGGTCAA
>CALWFS010000206.1 GCA_944377705.1 uncultured Mediterraneibacter sp.
CCCCCTGTTGACCTAACATACGTTCGATCAACAGGGCTTCTTTTTTCCCTTATCCAAAATCGGAATTTCCTATAAAGGAACAAAAGCACCTTCCACGGCGCCACCTGAAATACAGTAAGACCGCCGATAGCAAGGACGATCCACAGTATGGCGGATGCCAGGTAGTTCATCCACGCAGAATTCAGGAGCACCAGCTTAGGGCTGATGGGAGCTGTGAATACAAAGTGTGCATGACCGGGTTTAAATATAATTCCCTTTCGGGAAGAAAAAGCTATAAAGTTTCCGAGGGTAGCGTAAATACTCCATACCGTGAGAATGATCAGAAGCCCTCTCACAGAATCCATTCGGATAGTAACAGCCAGAGCCCCCAGTGAGAACACGATAAAGATTCCATATACAATGGCAAAGATCAGCGCGATCAGTGTTGAGGGTTTATGTACTGCCTTTTTCAGATTGTTCATCAGGCTGCGTTTCGTAAGATACATCAGCGCTCTCATTGTTTTTCACCACCTGTCATCGCAAAGAAGAGGTCATCCAGATCTCTTCCCTCTGCGTCTGATTTTGTATAGGAACCAATAATGTGTCCTTTCTCCATCACAAACATCACATCCCAGAGCTCTTCCACCATTTCAAGCATATGTGTACTGATCAGTACTGTGACACCCTTATCCTTCAGACGGAGGACCACCTCTTTAAGCGTCTTGATTGCCGCCGGGTCAAGCCCCACCATAGGTTCATCCAGGAGGATCACTTTCGGCTTCACAACAAGAGCGCAGCAGATACTCACCTTCTGCATCATGCCTTTCGACAGTTCATTTCCAAGCTTATCCTGTTTGTCATCCATCTCGAATTCCTTCAGGATCTCCTCCACTTCTTCATCCGTGATATCGCTGTTGTACGCCATCCTGACATATTCGATATGCTCCCTCACAGTAAGAGCCTCGAACATATTCGGGATTTCCGGCACATAGGCAAAGATTTTCTTGGCATCCAGCTGCCTTGCCGGGATTCCCTCGATGAAGATCATCCCCTTATATCTGAGCAGACCTGCAATACTTTTTATGATCGTAGATTTTCCTGCCCCGTTCGGTCCGAGAAGGATTCCCACCTGCCCGTCCGGGACAGTAAAGCTGACTTCATCCACTGCCAGATTTTTTCCATATGATTTGCTCAAGCCCTGTATCTCTAACATACTGCCTCCTGTCTATACGGGAATAAAAAGTCCCGCATTATTGTACTGTTTATCTAATACAATAATACAAGACTCTTTTCTATTTGTCAATACATATTATCTACTCTTCTTCGCCGCTGTAACGGTGCTCCTCATCGTAAAATTTCATGAGAGCCTGGGTCCCGAGCTCGCCGTACCCTTCCGCCTCAAGTTCCTCGCAGTTCGCCAGCACCTGGCTCAAAACGCCAAGATCGATGCCGCTTTTGTTCGCCTCGATGAGGGCAAGCTTCATATCCTTTATAAAGTGTTTCATAAAGAATCCCGGCTCATAATCTTCCTCGATAATCTTTGGTCCGAAAAGATCCAGCTGTCTGCTGCCCGCAGCTCCCGTAGAAACTGACTTCACAAATGTATTCAGGTCAAGCCCCTTTTCCCGTGCATAGGTGAGCGCTTCGCACACGCCGGAGAGCGTGCCCGCAATCATAATCTGGTTTGCCAGCTTGCAGTGCTGACCACAGCCTGCCTTTCCCTCATAGTTGATGTTTGTTCCCATTGCCTCGAAAAGGGAATGGCATGCTTCATAGTCCTGACGGTCTCCTCCCACGAGGATGGAGAGCGTTCCCTCCTTTGCCCCGGTATCCCCTCCGGTCACAGGCGCGTCCAGCACACGGAAGCCCCTTTTCGTACCTTCCTCATAGATTTTCTCTGCCAGCATGGGACTTGTGGTCGTCATATCGATCAGATAGGTGCCGGGCGCCGCGCTGTCCAGGATATTCCCACTGTCAAAATACACTTCTTCTACATCCTGAGGAAATCCTACGATGGTGATGACAGCATCTCTGCCCTTCACACAGTCTGCGATCGTGTCATGGAATACAGCCCCCTCGCTGATCACGTCCTCTGCCTTTGCTTTCGTCCGCGCATAGATATGGACCTCGTACCCCTCTTTCATGAGATTGCGGACCATGGATTTCCCCATGATCCCCACTCCGATAAAGCCGATCTTTTTCATCAGTCTGCCCTCTTCTCTACGACTTCGCCCTGCTTCTTGTAAATACTGTTTTCCGGAACGAACCCGCGGACAGAAGAAAGCGGATAAATATTGCTGTGACTTCCCACTACGGTTCCCGGATTGAGCACGCTGCCGCATCCGACTTCCACTTCATCTCCCAGCATGGCGCCAAACTTCTTCATGCCTGTCTCGATATTTCCTTCCGGCGTCTTAACGACAACCAGCTTCTTGTCAGATTTTACGTTTGATGTGATAGAACCCGCGCCCATGTGTGATTTGTATCCCAGGATAGAGTCTCCCACATAATTATAGTGCGGCACCTGTACTTTATTAAAAAGGATCACATTCTTAAGCTCCGTAGAATTGCCTACCACAGCTCCCTCTCCCACGATGGCATTGCCGCGGATGAACGCGCAGTGGCGTATTTCCGCTTCTTTTCCAATGATCGCAGGTCCGTTGATATATGCAGTGGGAGCTACCTTTGCAGATTTTGCGATCCACACGTTCTCCCCCCGCTTCTCGTACTCATCGCTACTCAGCGTATTTCCCAGCTCAACAATGAAGCTGCTGATCTTCGGCAGGACTTCCCAGGGGTAAGTCATGCCTTCAAAAATATCTTTTGCGATTGTCTGATCCAGTGTGTAGAGTTCTTTTACTGTCAATGCTTCCATTTATTTATCTCCTTTTCTGCCGCTTGCGGCTTTTTTATAAAAACCTGCCGCTTTGTCATAGCAGGCTCTTAGCTGATACTGGTTGTTCATTCCTTTTACGCCGACAGTCCTTCTGGTGATAAAATCATCCAGCTTCTTCATGTACTCATCCGGCGTAATGCTCCCCTCTGCCACATAAGTAAGCCCCTTCTCCCAGCTTGCCGTGAGCTCCGGGTTCAGAAGCGGGCGGATGGAATGATCCACCACATCGTACACCATTTCTCCCTGAAGAGTCGGTGTAATAATCTGCGTCTTCTTATTCAGGGCAAGATACTGAATGTGGATCAGCTTCTTCAGGATCTCTGCCCTTGTGGCGCTGGTGCCGATACCGCTTCCCTTAATCTGCGCCCTTAACTCTTCGTCCTCGATAAGCTGCCCTGCATTTTCCATCGCAAGGATGATCGAACCGGAGTTGTACCGCTTCGGAGGAGAGGTTTCCCCCTCCTTGATCTCTAATGACTTCACGGGGAGAATCGCCCCTTTTTTCAGTGTCTTTATCACTTCGAACAGCGCTGTGTCCAGATTCTGGTCTCCCTCTTCCTGGGGCTGCCGCTTCCCCTGGGGAATGCCCGCCACTTTCAGATAGCCCTCCTCTGCCAGCACCTTAAAACTGGAGAAAAAGCTCTCTCCCCGTATCTTCGAAACAATCGCCACTTTCTGATACACTGCGGGAGGATAAAATATACTCAAAAATCTTCTCACGATCAGATCATACACTTTGTGAGACACAGCGGCCAGGGAGTTGAGCGCCCCCAGCCCCTGACCTGTGGGGATGATCGCATAATGGTCTGTGATCTGTTTGTCATTCACATAACGGGTCTTTTCCAGGCCTTTATGAGTGCCGAATTCGAGGATATCCTTCAGATACGGCGCGGCCATCGGATATTTAGACAGTCCGTTTAAATTCCTGCTGATCTCCTTTGACACTGCAGTGGAAAGCACTCTGGCATCCGTCCTTGGATAGGTCACCAGCTTCTTCTCATAGAGCTCCTGTATAATGCGCAGCGTCTCGTCCGGACTGATTTTGAAACGCTTGGAACAGTCATTCTGAAGTTCCGCCAGGTTGTATAAAAGCGGAGGATTCTTTTTCTCCTTCTTCTTTTCCACGGATTCTATGACACATTCCACAGGCTGTTCTTCGGAAAGATAAGCAGCAAGCTCCTCT
>CALWFS010000207.1 GCA_944377705.1 uncultured Mediterraneibacter sp.
ATCCAGCCCTCCGGCTGTATCGGTTGAGCAAAAGTCAGCGTGGGAATGGTGTGGTATCTTTATCTAAGTGATACCCCGGTCTCCCACTTTGACACCGCCTTATTCGTCACACCGAGCCGATCCGCCAGTTCCTTCTGAGTCAGTCCGATTGCTTTTCGCCTCCTGGCTATAAACTGCCCTGTCCTGTTCTCCACTCTGCTGCCTCCTTTGCTTTCTTTCTGTTCTGCCTGAATCCATCTTAACAAAATCCAGGGTTTTTTCAATACACGGATGGATGAATCTCTGTCCACGCAGAGTAGAATCCGCCAAAATCCAGGGTTTTTCAGGCATTTTCTCCCCATAACCCCATGGCTGAGGTCATTCTCTCTGAATCAGGGCTTCTGCAAATAAAAAGGAATGAGGTCTAAAATCCCAGCCTCATCCCGCTATTCTTATTGCAGATTCATATGATTTATTAGAAATAATATTATTTTTTTGTAAAAAATTATATTTTATCGTTTCTTCCCGTAAGATATAAGTCCTACCACTCCAGGACCTGCATGTGTACCGATACTCGGACTCACATCATTGATGATCACATTTGTAAACCCAAGCTCCTTCACCATATCCGCTACGGTCTGGGCCTCATCATAACAATCCCCGTGCAACACGCACACCAGTCTGTCTTTTCCATAGTGCTCCAGATCAAGCGTTGCCTCCATCCGGCTTACCAGCGTCTTAAGTGATTTCTTTCGGCCACGCACTGTACCGTCAGACTTCAGTTCCCCAGTGGATGTGACTGTGAGGATCGGCTTGATATTTACAAGGCTTCCTACCACAGCCGTCGTCTTGGACACCCTGCCGCCTCTCTGAAGATGGTTCAGGTCATTTACAGTAAACGACACATTCACATGTTCCCTTTCCTCAAGGATCACATCATAGACCTCATCCATGGTCTTTCCCTCTTTCCAGAGTTCCACCGCGCGGTAAACAGATACTCCCTCCCCGAGCGATGCATTCAGAGAATCAAATACAATGATCCGGCGGTCCGGATAGTCCTCCAAAAGCTCGTTTGCTGTCATCACAACATTGTTATAGCTTCCGCTCAGCGCGCTGGAAAATGCAATATGCAGGATGTTTTTCCCTTCTTTTAAGATCTTCTCGAATCTCTCCCGAATCACTGCCGGATTGTTCGCCATGGATTTCGGCAGCTCTCCATGTCGCATGGTCTCATAAAATTCATGGGGTTCCATATTCAGCTCGTCCCCATAAACAGTGTCGCCAAAAGCATAATACTGTGGGATGATCGTAAGATTGTTCTCTTTTACAAATTCCGGACGGACATCTGAATTAGAGTCCGTCGTAATCACATACTCTGGCATAATCAAATTTCCTCCTAACCGCAAGACTAGTTTCTAACCGAATACTATTATATCGCACCAGCATACGGAGTATCAAGCCTTTTACGGAAGAGATATAACCAGAACTTTAAAAGCGTTCAATCGAAAAATTATTTCAGCCGGACGTCTACAGACATGAGGTCACTCGACTACTTCCTTTACCACTTCGTAGTCATAAGTCTCGCCCTCATCTCCAGGCTCATATCCTTCGTTGTAACAGATTCTAAACTTCTCCGGCTGCGCCCCATCCTTCACAAGCATCATCAGCAGGAACCGCCTCTCATCTCCCGCTCCGATGGAATCCAGAAAGGCAGTACTTTCCTCATCCATAAAGAGGAGTTTTCCATCCTCCTCCCCGGCCCCCGTCACACCGACAGTCTCAAATGCCGATGCCCTGACATCCTGTGTGGAGCTGCTGCTGACTGTACCGGTCATCACATAGTAACGATAGCCCTCATATTCCTCATAATAGTCGAAATACCCTGTCGGATTCTCCGGTTCCACAGTATCACGAAACTCTGAAGAATTCACAGTCAGAGTCAGTTCTCCCAGCTCAAATGTATCTCCTGAGACCCGCGTCACATTGTCCGCCAGTTTCCTGTTACACCCGGTAAGGCTTGCCAGAAGGAGAAATAACAGAAAAAGATATCCAAG
Organism: uncultured Mediterraneibacter sp.; assembly: GCA_944377705.1. Lineage (GTDB taxonomy): Bacteria > Bacillota > Clostridia > Lachnospirales > Lachnospiraceae > Mediterraneibacter. The sequence continues at coordinate 2,034 of CALWFS010000207.1, forward strand.
ACGTCCTGCAGTTGTGCGGCTTCTTTCCATTCTCATTTTCTTCCCCTTCCTACTCCACATGCAGGACGATCACCATATTGCCTCCATTGGTCTCTGTCTCATCGTCCTCCAATGAGAACGTATTAATGGCAAGCTCCGCATCATAGTCGCCCGGCTCCAGATCCGTATTGACCGCCCAGTCTACCACTGCCATGCCCGGCTCGATTAGACCGCTGCGGTAAATCTCTTCCCCGGTATCTGTCAGTGTCAGCACATAACGGAAGTAGCTCTGATTTCCTTCCGGGTTTACAAGAGCTGTATGTCCTGCCCGGTCAGCCGCCGTCACTGTGATCTCATCAATATATGGCATCATCAGCTGTGTGGGATCCGTGTTTACCGCCCCGTTTGGCATCTCATATGCCACAGCGGCATGATCAAGATCAGGCCCGGTATCCCTGAGCAGGTACCATGCAAGCCCGCCGCCGATCAGCGCCAGCAGGATCAGGATGGGAATCAGGATTTTCGCAATAGATTTCCTGATAATCCGGACATAGTCCGTGGCATCTGTCCAAGCATCATAAGGAATGTATCCCACTACCTTCTCTGTATAGGAGAGTTTCTCTTTATAGGGATAGATGGGGGCTGTGATCTCCCTTCCGTTCTTATCCTGCACCTTTAAGGTACCGATGCTCTTCTCCTTTGATTTCCTAAACACATCTCCCATGACATCCTTGGGACTTATCCCTTTTTCTTTCGCTTCCTTTAACGGTATATATTCCCAGATATTTCCATTCTTATCTCTCAGCTTCATGGTTTCCTCCTTATTCATATATGGTCATGACAGCCTGTATCTGACCGCCGTTTACTTCCTGCTCATAATCGTCGATATCCCGTGCCTCCACGTTGATCGTTACATTGTAAGACCCCGCAGCAGGCGTATCCGTCAGGTCAAAACCGACAATCGCTTTGCCCGGCTCAATCAGATCACTCCGGTAGATCTCCTCCCCGGTATCGTCCAGTGTGATAGAATAGATGAAATAACACGTATTCCCCTCAGGATTGATCAGCGCCTGTTCCACATGAGGACCTCCATAGACCTCTATATTATCGATCATGGGGATCATGGTACTAGTCGGATCTGTGTTGACCAGTCCCTCAAACTTATAGGCCACCGCCGTATCGTCCAGATTCGGCCCGGGCTCCCGGTTCAGATACCACATTGTTCCCAAGACAATGCCCGCAAGAAATATGAGAATCAGCAGAGGAAGAAGGATTGCTTTAAAAGGGGAGAGCGTCAGGACACGCACAAAGCACGGCCGGCCTTCCCTGCCGTACTCTGCCGGCACATAACCTGCCGTCTTCTCATACCAGCGTTTTTTTCCTTTGTACTCGTACAGACCAATCTGATAAGCCTCTTCAGACTCATCTTTACAGACAAGTATCCGGTCCAGACTGCCGCTGTCCTTTCCTCTGAGATCCCCGCAAATGCGCTTCTCATCCTTGGAGAACTTCTGATATTCCTTTGGAGTGATATACGGCCATTGATTGTTGATTTTATCCGTAAATGTATTGGAAGATGTGATATCTTTCCTGACACGGTACTGCATAATGATTCCTCTCTTTTCTTTGGTTTTTCCGCACTTCTGAGACATATGGAAAAAGCCTTATGAGGCAAGTCCTCTTCCATATGGCACAGAAAAGTCTTTTTTTTGTAAGGGCACTGACAAAAGCCAGTGCCCTTGATTTCGCAATAATTAAAATGCGTATAAGGAAGACAGATTAGTTGCCCGGATACGCCACACCATCTGCTGTAAATGAATATGTAAGCACGTCAGTAAATACTTTGCCATAATCATTATCACTTACCGTCTGATTAGCATCCATTACCAGGTTACCCTGAATTGAGCCATTAGATCCTGACATACTTCCGACCTGTCCATTTAACGTATTACCAGATATTTCATTAGCCTCCTCCTGTGACGCAGTATACGATCCCTTATAATATTTATAAGTAAGACTTGATTGACCAGCTTTAAGACT
>CALWFS010000208.1 GCA_944377705.1 uncultured Mediterraneibacter sp.
GGCATGGGGGAGGACACTCAGGCGGAGCTGGAGGAGACTTACCGCGTCATGAAGGGAGAGGGAGCGTATCTTCTTGTTCCTGTGGATTACAGCACAGACCCTTCCGTGGGGCTGGATGCCCCGGCAATGAGTATGGAGCGGGACCCGGGGGATGATGAAAATTATCATTTCTTTGTACCGGGGATTAAATAAAGAGAGGGAGACAGAATGGACAAAAAAGAGCAGGAAGGCGTGCGAAAGCCGGTAGAAGGCGCACAAAAGCCGGAAGAAAGCGGGGGTGGACCGGATTTTATCTGTGATCCGGTTCCATATGAATACAGGAAATATTATGAAGGACGAAAAGGCAGGCATCATGTGGCGGCAGGTCTGCTGGCAGCGGCAGTGATATTCGGCGGAGTGTTCCTGGACAGACTTCCGGTCCTGCTGGGTTATGCCGGGGAATTTTCAGAAACTGTAAGCGGGACTCTCGGTCTTGGGATCGGGGGAAATGTGCTCATGCGGATTGCTTTTGACATGCTGACGTCTTTGATCGTGTATTTTCTGCCTCTTTTTGGCCTGGTGAAGTGGCAGTCCTATTTGACGGGAAAGACTTATGAGAAGAAGATCCGGGAGTGTGGGAAGGAGTGGTATACCGGCACGTTTAAACCGGACTTCCTGATGACAGAGGACCGTGCCGGAGTTCGGAAGTTCTATTACTATAATGATATCACATCCGTGAAAGAGACTGCTGACAGCTATTCCATTGCAGGAGCGGGGGAGAGCCTTATAATACCGAAAATGTATCTGAACCGGGACGGTGTGCGTTCTGTGAGGCATCATCTCATGCGGTACTGCGGGGAGTGCTATGAGCATAACTTTTCGGAGGAGGAAGAAGGACTGCGGCTCGTCCTTTTCCGGAACGGCACGGAGCCAGGCCGTGAAAGCGGGAAGGATTATATCAGGTATGTGAGCAGCAGACACAGATTCTACTATACGGGGACAAAAATGTGGCTGCTGGGTCTGTGCCTGTGTTATCTGATCCGGCTTGCCATGGGTGACGTTTCTTTTCTCTCAATTGAAGCCAGGGCAGGCCTTGTATTGGCGGTTGGGCTCATACCGGTATCGAAGGGAATTGTTCTGCTGCTGGCAAAACGGGCTGTAAGAAAGAGCAGGCAGTGGATGCAGAAGGGGATTCCTGTTATCCTGGAGATCGGGAAGAGCGGCTTTTATTTTCAGAATAGTGTTAAACAGCATGAGAATTCCCGGACATGGATGTCCTGGAGAGAAATAAAGGAAGTCTGTGAAGGGAAGAAGTTTATAGTAATTGGAAAAGCCTATATTGACAAAAAAATATTTACCGAGGAGCATATGGGACAAATCCGCGCCCTCTGCCAGAAATATGCGGGCAGAAAATATCATTACGTAGAGGCAGAACCTCAGACGGTTCGGGAAATCGTCAAAGCGTTCGTGCCGATTTTCTGCTATGTGGTGCTTATGGTCATCGTATTTGCCGTACAGAACGGCTGGGAGACCAGGACTGCTGACAGAGGGCAGATTGCAGAATTCGGTGGAGGCTGGCAGGAGGAAGAGCAGCAGGAGAGTGATGCGGCTGTAAGCGAACAGGGAAGCAGGGAACCGATTTATGTGCTTACACCGGATAAGGCGGCGCTCCATCTTACAGCAGCAGAAATACGGATCGATGAGTGCTATTCCCATAATGAAACGAACTATACGAGCAGGTTTTTTATTGACGCGCACGGCATATTATACGGTGCATCCGCCAACGAACACGGTGAGCTGGGAAATGGAACGACAGAAGCGGATCTCACGGCAAAGGGATTTTACCGGGAGACAGAAGTGGCGAGGGATGTCTGCCATGTCTCTCTCGGGGCAGAGTTTATGGTCTATCTGACAGACAGCGGGGTACTGATGGGGACGGGGAATCTCCCGACAGAGGACAGCCCCATTGTTACCACTGCTGCGTTGGAGCTGATGCGCGATGTACAGTATGTAAAATGCAGTGATTACGGAATGATCGTGCTCAAGGAGGACGGGACCGTATGGTGCGCGGGACGCCTGTGTGACCGGGAGGGGAACGTGATCCGGGAATACAGTGGATTTGAGCAGGTCATGGACCATGCGGTTTATGCAGATGCCGGGGTGAGGACCATGGCTGTGATCCGCAGCGACGGTTCCCTCTGGATGTGGGGCGATAACAGCAGCCAGCAGTGCGGAGTGAGCAGCCTTGTGGCAGAGGCGTTTGACGAACCGGTACAGGTAAAGGAAAAGGTGCGGATGGTATGGCTGGACAGGCTGGCGTTTTCTTCCGAACAGGAGCACCAGGGATATCTGGGGGGTGTGCCGGATCCGCAGGCACAGTATTCTTCCAATGTGTTCTGGACGTATATCCTGCAGGAGGACGGACAGGTCTATGCCTGCGGACGGGACGGAACGTTCGTGGAAGTCACGGTAATAGAAGAATAAAATCCTGATATAAGAAGTACACACTGAAACAGGACGGGCAGCGTGGAAAAGAAAAAGCAGCACGGACCGGGAAGTATCCCCGGAAACCGTGCTGCTTTATATATAAGCCGGATTTACAGAAGACCGAAATCCTTCATCGCCTTCTCAAGCTGCTCTTTGTGAGCTGGTTCGATCTCTGTCAGAGGCGCTCTCAGCGGGCCGGCCTCTTTGCCCATCAGGTTCAGGGCAGCCTTGACCGGGATCGGATTTACCTCACAGAAGAGTGCGTCGCACATCGGAAGAGCGTCGAGCTGCATTTTGCAGCTACCTTCCACATCGCCGGAAAGGTATCTGTATACCATGTCATGAACGTAAGCCGGCGCTACATTTGAAAGCACAGAGATCACTCCGATACCTCCCAGTGAAAGGAGCGGTACGACCTGGTCGTCGTTTCCGGAGTACAGATCAATGTTTCCGTCGCAGAGATGCATGATCTGAGCCACTGCTCCGATATTTCCGGAAGCTTCTTTCACACCTACGATGTTGTCTACATTTTTGACAAGCTGCGCCAGCGTCTTCGGCTGGATATTGCAGCCTGTACGGCTGGGAACGTTATAGAGGATCGCAGGAATCTTCACTTCATTACAGATCTGTGTGTAATGTGCGATCAGTCCGTTCTGTGTTGCTTTGTTATAGTAAGGGGTCACGAGCAGAAGACCGTCAGCTCCGTCTTTTTCTGCTTCTTTAGAGAGCTCGATCGCAGTCCTTGTGCAGTTGGATCCAGTGCCCGCGATGACAGGGATCCTGTGGTTTACCCGCTCGATCGTGAACCGGATTGCTTCGCTGTGCTCTGCCTCGGTCATGGTCGCGGATTCACCGGTCGTGCCGCAGATGATGATGGCATCCGTGCCTTCGGCAATCTGCTCCTCGAGCATCTCATCCAGTTTATCATAATTGATCTCCAGGTTTTCTTTCATGGGAGTAATGATCGCTACACCTGCACCCTTAAAAATTGCCATTCTTTCTTCCTCCTTTTAATATGGATATGGTGAACAATAAAAGAAACGGCAAGATGCGCCGTCCCCAAATATACAATGTGTATACCAGATAGCTCTCCATCCTGCGATGACAGTCATACCGTTGTTTACGGCATGCCCAGGAACAAAGCTCCAGGCACTTTGCCCCTTCGGCATCTTTCCCTTTCTGATGAGTTCTCCTGTGTCTGGCACATCCGTCATCCTACTTATGAAAAATGCGACCTCTATCTCCGTTTCTGTATTTAGGAAAATCATAACACCGGCAGGGGATACTGTCAACTGTTTTGGAAACAACAGGACAGAAAAAACAATGGAAAACAAGCCGCCCATCCTTTGACAATATGTGCGAACTGTGATAAGATTAGACCGCTGAAAGTGTGAATGACCGGAACCTCATTTGCACTTTTTTTACGCAGTTTTGCGAGAAAAACAATTTTGATTAACATCACGGGATCTGCCGGGAATGACTGTGCGGCAGAGTTGGGAAAGGAGAGCCATTGTGCTTACGATCAGTAATTATGTAAAAGCAAAGACGCTGGAGGAGGCAT
>CALWFS010000209.1 GCA_944377705.1 uncultured Mediterraneibacter sp.
ATCTCACACACCTCGAACTGGGGATATTCATTCAAAAGGTATTCGATTGTCCTCTCATTTTCCTCCGGGGAAAATGTGCATGTAGAATACAGCAGCATCCCGCCCTCCCGGAGCATCTCCGCTGCCTGTGTGATAATACTTCTCTGAATCTTCGAGAAATAGTCCGGTCCGTGCTCTTCCCAGGCCCGGATCATCTTTCTGTCCTTCCGGAACATTCCCTCACCGGAGCAGGGAGCGTCGATCAGTATCTTATCGAAATATCCTTTAAAATAAGGGACCAGTCTGCCCGGCTCTTCACTCAGAATGAGAACATTGCCGATACCGAACAGTTCCAGATTCTTAAGCAGCCCCTTTGCTCTTGAACTGCTCAGGTCATTAGCGGCGAGGACACCGGTTCCGTTGAGCTTTGCTCCCAGTTCCGTCGCTTTTCCTCCCGGCGCCGCGCATACATCCAGCACCCGGTCTCCCGGTTCCACCGGCAGGCGGTCAGCCGGTGTCATGGCGCTTGGCTCCTGGAGATAATACAGCCCTGCGAAATAGTAAGGATGTTTTGCGGGCTGACACTTTTCTCCATCATAATAAAACCCGTTCCTGATCCAGGGAACAGGCTCCAGCGCCCATGGCGCGATCTTTAAAAATTCTTCTACCGAAATCTTTGCCGTATTAACACGAAGTCCGTAATAGCGCGGCTTCTCAAAGCACTTTTCATACTCATCATACTCCGGGCCGAGAAGGTCTCTCATCTTTTGTTCAAATTCTGCCGGCAGGCCGTTCATATTCTCTCCTTCCCAGTCAGTCTGCAGCTGACCGATCTGTAAATGTGCAGCCATTATACCACATGCGCAGGAAAGGAAGCGCCGCGCATGCGGTATTTACTTTCCAAGCTGTGGCTCAGGCATAATCCCTGCGCAGCAGGAAAGACCGCTGTGGCGGTCTGGATTGCACGAATGTGCAATCATTATACCATGTTTTCTCCACACGTGAAAGACCCTGCCTCCAATTCCCCATCCCCAGAATGTTCGCTGACTTTCAAAATCCTCCGCTTATTGTCCGATCCTCTACATAAGTAAGGGCAGGGTACGGATCCACGCTGATCTCCTGTCCATTCTCATAGAGGTAGATTCCCATATGGAGATGTACCGGGAACTTTCCCCTCGTCCCTTCTTCTGTGCCATATCCGGTGTCCCCCATAAATCCCAGGAGATCCCCGGCATCCACATGATCTCCTTCCTGAATATCAGAATAGGAATCCAGATGGGCATAATAAAAATAAGCGCCGTGGGGGGCCCGAATCCCCAGCCGCCAGCCGCCCAGCTCCAGCCAGCCCTTGCTTTCCACAACTCCATCTGTCATGCTCACAACAGGAAAAAGCCCGGGCTCATTCACAGAGGGCATAATATCTGTTCCCTCATGTCCTCTCTCGCCTCCGTAGGAGCGCTCGAACATCCAGGAGTCTTCAAAGGAGACAGACAGCCCCTGATCGTCTGTTGACATGGCAACAGGAAAATATTCAAGATCATCCCATACCGCCTGGCATGCGGAAAGATACTGCCCCCAGCCCTCTGCCCGCTCCCAGCGCTTTCTGGCGGCTGCGGTCTTCTCTGAGGTAAGGGGAAAGTCTTCCTGACCGAAGTCACTCTCCAGCCAGTATACAGCCAGCACTTCGCCCGGAGCATCAATTTTTCTGATTTTTTCCATTGTCTCTTTCGGGATCTTCTGCCCGCGGAATCCGTCTGAGATAAGGATGTCTTCCGAGAGGCGGCTCTTTTCACTGCTGTATTCCAGCCGGGGGATCCAGACACCTGTAAAAAACACAAGCAGAAACAGTGCCACACTGTATCGTATGGACTTTTTTATGCTTTTTTTCAAAAAGGGCTCTCCTTTTATGATTTCTGACTATATCACACTATATGATCCCTGCATAACGATCATGCTTCCGTCATATATCTGATATAAGCGTACATAAAGGAGGAGATCTTGATAAAAACACATTTCTTCAGACTATATATCCCGGGAATCATGGCAGTCCTGCTCTTTACAGCTATGCTCTTTTCTCCCCGCAAAGTTTTTTCCGGCGCTGAGGACGGGCTCCTCCTTTGGTTTCAGGTCGTGTTTCCCACCCTTTTTCCATTTATGCTGGTATCAGGACTTATGATGGCGGGTGGAGGCCTTGCCGTCATATCCAGGGCCTTTGGGAAAGCACTGGGCAGGATTTTCGCAGTTTCAGGCAGCGGGTCCTTTGCTGTGCTGACCGGATTTCTTTGTGGTTATCCCATGGGCGCCAAGGTAACTGCCGATCTGCTGCGTTCAGGCAGGATCACAAAAAACGAGGGCAGGTATCTGCTCTCTTTCTGCAACAATACAAGCCCTGCATTTATCATAAACTTTATTGTGTGGAAGACACTGGGACAGAAAGAACTGATGGTCCCCAGTCTCGTCATTCTATTCGGCGTGCCAGTCCTCCTGAGTTTCCTCTTTCGCAGATTCTATCTGAGAGGGGATAAACAGTTCCGGTCTCCTGTGGAATATCATAATAACCAAAATCACACCCTTAACTTTTCTGTCCTTGACTCCTGCATGATGGACAGTTTTGAAGCAATTGTCAAGGTGGGCGGATACATTATTGCATTCTCGATCCTGATCTCTCTGTGCAGGGATATCGGAAATCTTCCTGTCATGGAATTTCTTCTCCCCTCTCTTGAGGTGACAAACGGAGTGGTCATGCTCCGCGAGGGCATCCCAGATCCCGCGCTCTATTATCCACTCATCCTGGGGCTGACCTCCTTCGGCGGCTTCTGTGCTGTCGCGCAGACAGACTGTATGCTTCAGGGCACCGGGATCTCCATCCTGCCCTATCTCGCACAAAAGCTGGCTGCCGCACTGGCAGCCAGCTTCCTGGCATATCTCTATATGAGGTTTTTCTAGATCGTTCCGTCCTGAGCGTAACTGTCAGAATCTTCCTCCGGGATATCCAGCTCTGCACGGTTGGAACGGACGGTATCATAACATTCCTGAAGGGAATTGATCAGCCCGTCATATTTTGTAGTGTAACTGTCAAGTGTGTGTCCGATGATGCTCTCTGCATTGGCGAGCAGATCGTCAGTATACTGGATCGCGCCGATCCTGATCTCGTTGGCATCCCGCGTCGCATTATCGATGATCTCCTGTGCCTGCGCTGTCGCCTGTGTGACGATCTCGTTTGCCTGTGCATATGCCTGCTGCATGATCTCATGCTCACTGACCAGCTCTGTGGTCTGAACCTGCGCCTCCTCGATCATTGCATCAGCTTTTGCCTGTGCATCCGCAAGAATAGCATCCCTGTTTGCAATAATTTTCTGGTAGCGTTTGATCTCGTCCGGAGTCTTCATACGGAGTTCTCTTAACAGCTCATCCAGATGCTCCTTATTTACAATGATCTTTGTTGTGGACAACGGCTGAAATTTACAGTCACGGTCAATGTACTCTTCGATTTCTTCGATAATCTGCTCGATACGGCTGCTCATTTGTTACACTCTCCTTTTGTATTCATCTTTTTTCTAAGCTCCACGGCAACTGCTTCCGGCACAAACTGTGACAGATCTCCCCCAAAAGCAGCAATCTCCCTCACTGTGGTGGAACTCAAATACGAATATTCAATACTGGTCGTCAAAAACATAGTTTCGACATTTGGTTCCAGTTTATGATTGGTCTGTGACATCTGGAGTTCATATTCAAAGTCTGTGATCGCCCGAAGTCCTCTTATGATCAACCCAGCCTCCATCTTCGAAGCAAATTCGACCAGAAGCCCGTGAAACGGGACAATCCTGACATTTTCCAGATCTTTCGTCACTTCCTTTAACATTTTAACACGTTCTTCCACAGAAAACAACGGCATTTTCGCTTTATTGCACAACACTCCGACAATGAGTTCGTCCACCAGTTTGGAAGATCTGCGGATGATATCAAGATGTCCGTATGTAACCGGGTCAAAGCTGCCCGGATAGATTGCTTTTAACATATTTCTTCCTTTCCCGC
>CALWFS010000210.1 GCA_944377705.1 uncultured Mediterraneibacter sp.
CTGAACCGTTTGGATTCGGCATACTCGCCCGGCGAATCAATGGTATCGTCCGCTGTATTTGTATACTGGGTCTTTATGTAATGGAGCTCCTCGCCCTTAAGCGCCTGTGTCAGGGATGTCTTCCCCGCTTCGCTCCTCCCCATAAGAAATATTTTTTTCATTTCATCACCTTAACCTGCATGCTCTCAGCTTTTGTGGATCTCACATGTGGGGAATCCCAATGTCTCTCCGAAAAAACGGACAACCGATTCCACAGCCGTCTGTACTTCAGCAAGCCCGCCTGTGATGATCAGTGACCCGCAGAAACGGTCCATAAACCCGATCTGCACATGAGCGCTTTTGACTGCAACGTCTGCCGCGACTACTACAGCCTCCCACGGGGTAAAACGGATCAGGCCGATGGATTCCCCTGTGTGGTCTTCCCCTTCATGGACGCCGATGTGCAGAGCCAGATTCTGATAGATCCGGGTGTCAGAAGGCGTTATGATATGTGCAAGGCAGACTTCCTTTCCGGGCACTCTCACCCGGGTCATGCGGAGTCTTTTCCCCTTCAGGTGTTCATAGTCATCGTGGAACAGCTTTTCCAGCAGCTCCTCTTTCGTCATTCGAGCCATAGCCGCACTTCCTATCTCTTTGTAATATTGCACACTACATATCCCAGAGTATCGCGGAAATAATCTACGATCTCTGTAAGGGCTGATGTCACGTCAGAAATTTCTCCGGTAATGATCAGCGTTCCTGTAAAACGGTCTGCAAACCCGAGATATACGTTTCCGCTCTTGACTGCGATGTCAGACGCGATCACCGCTGATTCCGGAGGGGTCATGTTCATAATGCCGATTGCTGATGACCCATAATCAAGCTGGGGATTCAGCCCGAGCTTCTGGTATATGATCGGAGCCGGACCGCCCATCACATGCGCAAAGGTGATCTCCTTTCCCGCCACGGTCTCCTGTACGATTCTAATCTGTTCTCCATGATCATTTGCCATTGTCGGTTCCTCACTTTCAGATATATATTTACATAATTTTCCTTCTTAAATTTACTGTCCCTAAAAATCATACTATCAGTAATTTTTCATGTCAAGCTGTAATTTCAGTCCCTTTATCCGGCCGGATATGTATCCGAATCTGTATCTTCCCTTCGCATCGTTTCCCCGCTGAATACTTTCTTCCACCGGCATATTATCATAGGGATCTGGAACGCCAGCATAGCGATCCACCCGAAAAAATTTGCCCAGGCAAGCCGGTCAAAACCGCCGCGCATGATATGGATCATGATCCATGCGGACAAGAACCTTGCAGACATGTTCAGTATCGTACTGATCAATGTCACTTTCATGTCTCCCAGACCGCGGAAAAAGCCCTGGATGATGTTTGTCGCCGCGGGCATCACATACATAAACGCAATCAATTCCAGATATGAGATTCCCAGGGTCACAACCTCTTCTGAATCGTTTCCCACAAACAGCTCCATGATCTGTCTGGAAAATCCGAACACAAGCGCCAGCACCACAGCCGTGTATATCGTCTCCAGCAGGATCGTACAGTAAAAGCCCCGTTTCATCCTGCGGATCTTGCCGGCACCCCGGTTCTGCGCCATAAACGTAGTGGAAGCGTGTGCAATATTCTGCTGAGGCGTCATCGCAAAATCATCTACCCGGTTGATCGCGGTAAACGCCGCGATAAAAGCCACTCCCTGTACATTCACAATCGTCTGGACACAGATCTTTCCGAGCTGGACACACATCTGCTGGAGCGCGCTCGTGATACCATATGAAAATGTCCGTCCCAGAACAGCCCTGTCAAATACCTTCCATTTTTCTCCAAGACAGAGCAGCGGCACCTTCCTCTTGATATATCCAAGGCAGAACAGACAGCAGAACGCTTCGCTGAGCACAGTCGCCAGCGCGCTTCCTGGCACGCCCCACTTAAGTATCAGGACAAAGAACAAGTCCAGAGCCACATTCAGGACTGCGCTGATAATCAGAAAAATCAGAGGGGCTCGGCTATCCCCTAAAGCTCTGAGCGTATTGGAAAAGAAATTATATATAAAGGTAAAGATCAGCCCTCCGAATATGATCCTCAAATACACAGCCGCGGACCCGATAATGTCCTGCGGCACCTGAAGGAAGGCGAGCAGAGGACGGGCGAAGATCAGAAGCAGGACCGTGACCGCCGCAGAAAAACAGAGCCCGCCGATCATAGCTGTACTGATCTGCCGTTCCAGCTGCGCGTATTTCTTTGCCCCATATTGAGTGCTCATCAGAATGCCCGCGCCCATGCACATACCGCTGATAAAAAGGATCACCATATTCATAATCGGTCCCGCAGTCCCCACTGCCGCCAGCGCGTCATCCCCCACAAACTTTCCCACGATCACAGAATCCGCCGCATTATATGTCAGCTGGAACAGATTGCCCAGTATGAGCGGGATCGTAAAGCCCGTAAGCTGAGGGATGATCTTCCCTTCTGTCATATCCGTTGTCATTTTCCCATGTCCTCTCAAAACGCAGCATTCTTCCGCACTGCTATAACCCATTATAGCACCATTCTCAAAAAATGTCAGAAATCTAAATCTGGATTTGCCGGGGAGCCTTGGATAGAGTAAAGCGGACGAAAACACCGAAGCAATATATTGAAAACGTATTCAGAGCGTGTGTGGGGATGGCTTCGGCTCCGCTCCATGAGGCAGGACAAACTACGTAATCCGGAACTATGCTAAAAGCAGAAATCAGCAGGGGGCAACTCGCCTTCGTCTCAGACAATCCCCCTGCTGATTTCAACGCATAGTCCCGGATTTCTAATTTGTCCAAGCCTCATTCCGAAGTCACCTCAGTCACCCCCACACACGCTCTGAACGGTTTTCGCAAAAGCGCTTCGCTGTTTTCGACCGTTTTATTGACCGTCCGTCCACACACAAATCCAGATTTACCTTAATGCCTGCTCCACATCCGCTATGATGTCTTCTGCATTTTCGATTCCCACGCTGAATCGGATCAGATCCGGCTGTACTCCTGCCTCGATCAGCTCCTGATCGTTCATCTGGCGGTGTGTATGGCTTGCCGGGTGAAGGACGCAGCTCCTTGCATCCGCCACATGGGTAACGATGGCAACCAGTTTCAGCTTATCCATCATCTCTACAGCGGCTTCTCTTCCCCCTTTGAGACCGAAGGTAATGACTCCGCATGTCCCGTTCGGCATATATTTCTGCGCCAGATCATAATATTTATCTCCGGGAAGGGACGGACAGTTTACCCATGCCACTTTCTCATGATTTTTAAGATACTGTGCCACCTTCACAGCGTTCTCACAATGCCTTGGCATCCGCAAATGGAGTGTTTCAAGTCCGATATTCAGAAGGAATGCATTCTGAGGGGACTGGATCGAGCCCAGATCTCGCATAAGCTGAGCGGTTGCCTTGGTGATATAGGCGCCTTTTCCGAATTTCTCAGCATATACAATACCGTGGTAAGTCTCATCCGGCTTTGTCAGACCCGGAAATTTGTCGGCATGAGCCATCCAGTCGAAATTTCCGCTGTCAACGATAGCGCCGCCTACACATGCTGCGTGGCCATCCATATACTTGGTTGTGGAATGCGTAACAATATCCGCTCCCCATTCAAAGGGACGGCAGTTGATCGGAGTAGCAAACGTATTGTCCACGATAAACGGAACACCGTGTCTGTGCGCTGCCGCGGCAAATTTTTCAAAATCAAGGACAACAAGCGCCGGATTTGCGATCGACTCGCCGAACACTGCTTTTGTATTGTCACGAAATGCTGCTTCCAGTTCATCTTCCGTGCAGTCCGGGTCAACGAACGTAGCCTCGACTCCCATCTTACGGATCGTATGTGCATAAAGGTTATATGTACCGCCGTAAAGTGCAGACGCACATACAATATGATCCCCTGCCCGGGCGATATTCATGACCGCATAAAAATTTGCCGCCTGACCGGAAGAAGTAAGCATTGCAGCCACACCGCCTTCAAGA
>CALWFS010000211.1 GCA_944377705.1 uncultured Mediterraneibacter sp.
TATCTTCAAATGACCTGAGCAAGAAGATGCATGTGACTGCGTCCCAGATCCGGCAGGATCTGAATAATTTCGGCGGGTTCGGACAGCAGGGATACGGATATAATGTAAAGTACCTGTATACAGAGATCGGGAAGATACTGGGGCTGGACAAGACCCATAATTTCATTATTATTGGAGCTGGAAATCTCGGACAGGCACTGGCTAATTACGCATCGTTTGAGAGAAGCGGGTTTGTGCTGAAGAGCCTGTTTGACGTGAATCCCCGTCTGGAGGGCGTGACCATCAGGGGGATCCGGGTAAGGATGATGGACGAGCTGGTAGATTTCCTCCAGAATAATGAGATTGAGATCGCAGCGCTTACTATTCCGAAGTCAAAGGCAGTGGAAGTGGCAGACATCCTTATCGCAAACGGAATAAAAGCGATATGGAATTTCGCCCATACGGACCTGAATCTTCCGAAGGATGTGATCGTTGAGAGCGTACATCTTTCGGACAGCCTTATGAAGCTGTCTTATAATATAAGCCAGCATGAATCAGGAAGAAAAAAATAAAGAACGACGAGACAGCCCCGCAGCCAGCTGCGGGGTATATTCATAATAGGGGCAGTATAGTGAATGTCGGGATATGCAATCGGAAAGGAAGGTGGAGAAGATGAGATATCTGCCAGACGGTGTCCAGATGAAGGCCGCTGACACATATACAATAGAGGAACTGGGAGTGCCATCTATTGTGCTTATGGAGAGGGCAGCGCTCAAAGTTGTGGAAGCGATGCATGAAAGAGAAATCGACACTACACGGACGCTTGTAGTCTGTGGAAGCGGGAATAACGGCGGAGACGGCTTTGCCGTGGCGCGCCTCCTGGCTGAAGAGGGGATGCGCGCGGATGTTCTCTTCGCAGGGAGAGAAGCCTCTCTGAGCCGGGAGTGCGCTCTCCAGAAAAAGATTGCAGAGCGGATGGGAATAAGGGTATTCACTGAAATTCCACAGGGAGAATATACTGTTATAATAGATGCTGTGTTCGGTGTGGGCTTAAGCAGGGAGATATCAGGGAGATACTGTGACATTATCCAGTGGATGAACGAACAGAACTGCTGCAAGGCAGCTGTGGATATCCCGTCCGGCGTATGCGCGCGGACAGGAAAGATACTTGGAACAGCATTCCGCGCGGATCTGACAGTTTCAATGGCATGCGTGAAAGCGGGCTGCGAATTGTTCCCGGGCAAAACGTATGCAGGGGAGACTGTTGCTGTTCCCATCGGGATCAGTCCGAATTTTTTTCACAGTGATCCCGAAGTATGCTTTACGTACGACAGAGCGGATATTCCGGCTCTGCTCCCGCCGAGAAAGGCGGATTCTCATAAAGGAAGCTATGGAAGAGTCCTGATGATTACAGGAAGCCGGGGGATGGCGGGAGCCTGCTATCTGTCTGCAAAGGCAGCGTATGCTGTGGGAGCCGGCCTGGTGCAGATTTATACAGCGGAGGAGAACCGGTCAGTGATCCAGCAGCTTCTCCCGGAGGCGATCGTGTCTTGCTACAGCGGATATGATCCGGAACAGCTTTCCGATCTGCTGAGGTGGGCGGATACTGTGTGTATCGGATGCGGGCTTGGCACAGGCAGGGTGTCGGAAGATATCCTGCGCCATACATTAAGAGAAGCAGATACCCCGTGTATCATTGATGCGGATGGTTTGAATATCTTAAGCAGATATATGGATGAATTGAAAGAAAGCAGCATACCGCTCATCCTTACGCCGCATATGAAAGAAATGTCCCGGCTGACGGGACGGGACATAGCAGAGCTGGCAGAGGACCGGCTGGATACAGTGCGGGAGT
Source organism: uncultured Mediterraneibacter sp. (assembly GCA_944377705.1). GTDB lineage: Bacteria > Bacillota > Clostridia > Lachnospirales > Lachnospiraceae > Mediterraneibacter. The sequence goes on from CALWFS010000211.1 coordinate 1,835, forward strand.
TTACAAAAGAATACCCGGCTGTCTGCGTGCTAAAAGACAGCCGGACCGCGGTGGCGCAGAAAGGACGACATACATTCCTGAATCTTGCGGGGAATAGTGCCATGGCAAAGGCGGGATCAGGAGATGTTCTTGCAGGGGTGATTACGGGACTCACTGCGCAGGGGATGGGCGCGTTTGACAGTGCATGCCTGGGTGTGTTCCTCCATGCATGCGGGGGAGATGAAGCGCGCAGCGAAAAAGGAGCATACAGCGTGCTCGCAAGTGACCTTATCGCAGGGATAGAGAATGTATTGCGCAAACAGGACAGAGGAGAGGAATAGATAATGAAGCAGCATAACAGAGTCTATGCAAAAATCGATCTTAACGCGATTTTATATAATATGGAACAGATGAAAAAACGGATCGGAGGGGACGCCCGCCTGATCGCGGTAGTGAAGACGGACGGATATGGACACGGAGCTGTGCCTATTGCCGGGATGTTTGAAAAACTGCCAGATATATGGGGGTATGCAGTTGCGTGTCTTGACGAAGGGATCCAGCTTCGAAAGTCCGGCGTGGAGAAGCCGATCCTCATACTCGGCTGTGTGTTCCCGGATGAATATGAAGAGATGATACGAAATGATATCCGCGCCGCGGTTTACACAGAAGAGATGGCGCGCGGGATGTCAGAGGAAGCAGTCAGACAGGGAAAGACCGCGTACTTCCACATAAAGATTGACACTGGAATGGGAAGGATCGGTTTCCCGGTAAATGAAGAGAGCGCGGACACGGTGGAGAGGATCAGCCATCTTTCCAATGTATGCCTGGAAGGGTTGTTTACCCATTTCTCCAAGGCAGATGAACGGGATAAGACCTATACACTGAAGCAGCATGAAAAATTTATATGGATGAAAGAGCAGATGGAGAAACGGGATATCCGAATCCGTTATTATGACTGCGACAACAGCGCGGGGATCATAGATTTCCCGGATATGAAGCATGACCTTGCAAGGGCGGGGATATCTACCTATGGGATGTACCCCTCAGATGAGGTCAGCAAGGAGGCGGTGTCCTTAAAGCCCGCGCTTTCACTGATCAGCCATGTGACTTACGTTAAGGATGTAGAGCCCGGGACAGCGATCAGCTACGGGGGAACCTTTGTGGCAGAGAAAAGGATGCGGGTTGCCACCATCCCGGTAGGATATGGCGACGGTTACCCCAGGTCATTGTCAAATAAGGGATCAGTCCTGATCCACGGGAGACGGGCGCGGATACTGGGAAGAGTGTGCATGGATCAGTTTATGGTGGATGTGACAGAGATCCCGGAGACAAAGTTTATGGATCAGGCAGTTCTTGTGGGGGAAGATGGAGACGACAGAATCACAGTCGAGGAACTTTCAGAGCTGAGCGGAAGATTCAATTATGAGTTCGTGTGCTGCCTGGGAAAAAGAATACCGCGCGTATATGTTCGGGACGGAAGGATTATAGAATAATATTCGAGATCATATCCGCAGGAATACATCCGATGAAACGGGGAATACTGAAGTATGCGGCATGCGGAAATATTTGTGCATGCAGAAGCGTATTAGTATGTGAATCGGAGTGTGAGACAGATTGATGATCAGACGCGGAGATATTTATTATGCCGACTTAAGCCCCGTGGTGGGATCAGAGCAGGGGGGGATACGCCCGGTTCTGATCATCCAGAATAATGTGGGAAACAGGCACAGTCCTACTGTGATCTGTGCGGCGATCACCTCAAAGATGAACAAGGCGAAGCTGCCGACCCATATTGAGATCAGTACGCGGGATTACAAGATCGTGAAGAATTCGGTGATTCTCCTGGAGCAGATACGGACTATTGACAAGCAGCGGCTCAGGGAGTATGTGTGCCACATTGACGGGGGAATGATGAGGAAGGTGGATCAGGCGATCAGGATCAGCCTGGAGCTTCCTACATAGCCGAATGCCTGCTGACACGGGATGTGTTCTTTACAGAAAGCGAAAAGAGTGATAAAATTGTAAGGCAAAATGTGAGAAAAGTACAGATAGAAGAGGAGATTTCATAATATGTCAGGACATTCAAAATTTGCCAATATCAAACATAAGAAAGAAAAAAATGATGCGGCAAAGGGAAAGATATTTACAAAGATCGGGCGTG
>CALWFS010000212.1 GCA_944377705.1 uncultured Mediterraneibacter sp.
ATGTTAATGTTTTATATCAAGCATTATATTGATACCCACAAAAAGGAACTTGGTATATTAAAGGCTTTGGGGTATTCAAACCTGAAAATAGCAAAAAATTTCTGGATATTTGGAATCAGTGCGTTCATTGGATCCGTAATAGGTTTCGCCGGAGCATTTCTTCTGATGCCAAAGTTTTATGCGCTGCAAAATGAAGAGAAAATGCTTCCGGAGATAACGATACACTTTCATCCGTCTATTTTATTTTATTTCGTAGTGCTGCCTGCAATATTTTTTTCGGTGCTTTCGATATGCTGCGCCTGCTGCAAATTGCATCAGCCTGTATTGCTGCTTCTGAAAGACAATCTGCAGGCTGCCTCTAAGCCGCCTAAACATAGAAATGGAAAGAAGAGAGAACTTTCATTTATAGAAGATTTGAAGAAGAGTACCTTGAAATCGAAAAAAGCACTTGTGTTTTTCATTGTTTTCGCTTCGTTTTGTTTTTCTTCTATGACACAGATGTCATTCAGCATAATAGATTTGTCCAGTGAAATGATGGGAGCAATGATGCTCATGATCGGTCTTATTTTAGCATTTACTACATTATTTCTTGCTGTCACGACAGTAATTAAAGGAAATACCAAGACAATCGCAATGATGAGGGCTTTTGGCTATTCACAGAAAGAATGCTGCAAGGCAATTCTTGGCGGGTACAGACCAATATCCTATATAGGTTTTGCTATTGGAACAATATATCAGTATACATTGCTCCGGATTATGGTTGATATTGTATTCAGAGACATGGATGCCGTTCCTGCTTATGAGTTTGATTTTCCCGTCATGCTTATTTCACTTGTTACTTTTATTTTAGTTTATGAAATCCTGATGTTTGTATATTCGGACAGAATAAAGAAGATTTCAATTAAAGAAATAATGATTGAATAATCGGATGATGGTATAATGAATAAAACAGTTCTGTAAAGATGAATGAGAGGCGCGGTGAAATGACCAAAGATGAATACATAAAAAGAATGCAAACAGAGAATGACTGGGCTCCCGGCTGGGATGCGGTTGAAACAGAGTTTGCCCGATTATATCCGGGAAAAGAACCTGCACACTATGGTACGGAAATCCACGCAAGAGCTATGTTTGGCGGCGATAATTATCTTGACGGATATTCGGTTTATGACTCCGGAAAAGGCTATCAGCACATAGTCACGTTCGGAATGAGTGAGCTTTATACGGATGAAGAAGCCTTTGGAGGTGAATACAGCAGATGGGGCTATGAGATGACAATAAAGCTGAAAGAAAACAAGCCTGAAGATTGTCTCTGGGCACTGGATATGCTGTCAAATCTTGCACGGTATACATATACGGCAGAAAGATTTTTTGAAGCGGGGAAATGCGTGCCGGGAAACGGAACTTCTCTTCATATAGGAACGGATTCGCTGATAACGGCGCTTATTACTGTTAATGACACTTCAGCACAGACGCTGGATACACTGCATGGCAGGGTTGAATTTATTCAGTTTGTGGGAATAACAGAAGCGGAGCTGAATGCTGTCAGAGAGGACAAAAATAATATTTCAATCTTGATAGAAAGAATGAAGAAGGATAATCCTGATCTGGTGACTGATATGCAGAGGGAAATTTCTTATTTTTAAGCAGCAAATTTTCTGAAAACCGGCGATAACAGCAGTATCGCTCTCTGGACTATCTTTCTGTCAGCCATTAGCGCCCTGTGGAAAGGAAAACCACAGGGCGCTTTATGTATATCGCCGCATGGTCAGCAGTATAGCGGATTCCTCACTTTTATGAGAAGAAATGAAATGACAGAGAAACAGGTATGATGATATAATATATAACAAAATTGCGCATGTAAATTGGGAGAAATGAAAGAATGGATTACTTACAATACCAAAAAAAGATAAATGATGTGATTATTAAATGCCCTATTGAAACAGGAATTGAAATTCTCGTATATAATTTGCTGGATGAAAATATTGACATGGAGACATATTCTCTTGTAGATATTAATCAGATTTGGAAAAAAATAGATGGAAGACTGTCAACTGTCAGTGGCGTTCCTGATATCGCAATTCTTTCGCCGGATTTTGTCTTTAAAAAGGAAACTGTCGGCAAGGTATATGGGTTTGTAGAAGTTAAGGCGGCAGGAGTTTCTTTAAGAGATACGGATCAGGTTATAGGACAAATGAAAAAAACATCTCATTTCATCTACACCAACGGGATAGTGTGGAAATATTACTGCAGCCAAAAACTAAAATGGGAGAAAAATTTGTGCGTTGATAAAGTACCATATTCGATCTCAGAGATAAAAATAGATAAAGATGAATTTGAGCAATTAAAAAAAGAAATACAATTTATATCATGGAAAAGTGATTTTTGATTGAACAGGTGTTTTGATGCAATGTAAAAAAATTGGATTCTATGTATCTAACAGTATTTTTAAAAGCGGAATATGGAGGTGTTAAGATGATTATTCCGAAAATTTTAGAAAGTCAGCTAGTGTACACCGGGAAAATCACGTCGATCCGGCGTGACGAACTGACCCGCGGCGATGGAAAGACATTTGTCCGTGAGACTGCAGTTGCAAGCGACGCTGTGGGCATTGTGGCAATGGATGACAAGGGACGTATCCTGCTGATCCGGCAGTACCGCCATCCCATGGGACGCCCGGTGTGGGAGATCCCGGCAGGGCGAATGGACGTTGAAGGAGAGAAACCGGAGGAGACTGCACTGCGTGAACTTAGGGAAGAGGCAGATACAGAAGCCTCATCTGTTGAACTTCTGACGCTGTTTTTAAATTCCGCCGGCTGGACAACAGAGAAAACCTATGTGTATCTGGCAAAAGATCTGATGGATGTGCCTGAATTCCAGCGGGAAAATGAGGAAGCGGATATAGAGAAAAAATGGCTCTCTCTCAATGAAGCAGTTGAACTGGTCAAATCAGGTGAGATCGATGACGCGAAAACCGTGATCGGAATCCTTATGACAGACAGCCTGACAAAATAGTAACCGGGTTGATATATAATAAAATCTTAGGAGGCATGACAGAAAATGAGAACGAGTAGGATCATAAGAGAATGCGTTCCTGCGAAGTTTCTGTTCAGAATGAAATGAGCAGTATGGGATATTGAAAAAGCACTGAGATCAGTAACGGGAGTGGAAAAAAAGATGGACAAAGTAATCTTAGGAAAGACAGGACTTGAGGTAAACAAAAACGGATTCGGGGCTCTCCCGATCCAGCGCATCACAAAAAAGGATGCAGTATATCTTCTTCAGAAGGCGCTCTATAATGGGATCAACTATTTTGACACGGCGCGCGCTTACTCAGACAGTGAAGAAAAGATCGGGGCAGCATTTGAGTATACAAGAGATAAGATCATCATCAGTACAAAGACCATGGCGCAGACAGCGGAGGGATTCTGGAAGGATCTGCAAGAAAGCCTGTCAAAGATGAAAACAGACTATATTGATATTTACCAGTTCCACAACCCTGCCTTCTGTCCGAAGCCGGGAGATGAGTCCGGGCTTTACGACGCGGCGCTTGAAGCGAAAAGGCAGGGGAAGATCCGGCACATCGGTATTACGAATCACAGGATTGCCGTGGCGGAGGAAGCCATAGAGTCCGGCCTGTACGAGACGCTTCAGTTTCCGTTTTCCTATCTGGCGGCGGACGCGGATCTGAAGATCGTAGAAAAATGTAAGGCGGCAGGAATGGGATTCATTGCTATGAAGGGGCTCTCAGGCGGACTGATCCACAATTCGGCTGCAGCATATGCTTACATGGCGCAGCCGCAGTTCTCTCATGTATCGCCGATCTGGGGTGTGCAGAGAGAGTCTGAGCTGGATGAGTTTTTATCCTACCAGGCCTGTCCTCCACAGCTTGACGAGGCGCTCCTTCAGGAGATCGAGGCGGATAAGAAGCAGCTCTCCGGGGATTTCTGCAGAGGGTGCGG
>CALWFS010000213.1 GCA_944377705.1 uncultured Mediterraneibacter sp.
AGCATTATCAAATGCTTCTTTGTCCTGGATCTTCATAATAAAGTGCCTCCTTAGATTATAAGTCCTGTTTTTGGGATACTTACATTTTAGATCCGGCATTATAAAATGTCTAATGCCTAAATTTCATCTGTTTCAATGCCTGGAAGGTATTGGTCAGCGTAACCGTTCTGTGATCCTCTGCAGAAACAGCTCCGCCGCAGGTGAGAAGATCTGGTATTTCTTCCATATGACATTCAGCCCGGATTCAAGCCTGGGTTTTAGCGGGCGGAAGCAGAGACGGCTTTCTTTTGAGGTGTCTGTCAGCTTATCGATGGTGACAGCGTACCCTACGCCTGCCTCTACCATGATGGCTGCATTGTATATCAGGTTAAAAGTGGTCACAATGTCCAGCTTTTTAAAGTCTTCCCCGAACCAGCCTGTAAATTCATTTTCATCCATATGCGAGGACAATGCCTGCCTGGAACAGAGCAGGGGTACGCCGAGAAGGTCTTCTCTTTCTACACATTCTTTTGAGGCAAGCGGGCAGTCTTTGGGCATGAGGACGCCCCAGATGTCCCGGTCTGGGAGATTAATGTAATTATATTTTGAAATATCTGCCGGCTGGATCAGGATGCCGAAATCGAGAAGGCCTTTGTCCAGACGTTCCGTTACATCCTGCGCGTTCCCGCTGTACAGATGGCAGTGGATGCCGGGATAGGTATCATGCATTTCTTTTATGATTTCTGCCACTGCCCTCATGGCGCGTGTCTCCCCGCTCCCGATATAAATATCCCCGCTTATGGTATTTTCCAGGGAGGTAAATTCAGATTCCGTTTTATCCACCATGGATATGATCTCTTCAGCGCGCTTTCGCAGCAGCATTCCTTCCGGGGTGAGGACGACATGATGGCTCTTTCTTATAAGAAGCTGCTGACCGAGCTCTTTTTCCAGGTCTTTGATCTGACGGGACAGTGTCGGCTGGGTCATATGAAGAAAGTTTGCGGCGGCCGTGATATTCCCTTCCCTGGCGACCGCGAGAAAATAGCGCAGGACTCTGAGTTCCATATAGGTTTCTCTCCTTTCCGGAATCCTCCCCGGTGCGGGAAAGATTCTGCTCAACTGTTTTGATCGTAGCACTCCAGTGAAATGCCTGTCAAGCATAGGAAGAAATAAAAACAAGGTATTTGCTATCATTTATTTCCGGAGTTACGATATGGACAGAGAGAAATTTTAGTGTGTACAATGGAGGATTTTAAGATGAAAGAAGAATTGATCTTGACAGAAGAATGGGATAAGACTTTCCCGAAGAGCGATAAAGTGAATCACCGCAAAGTAACATTTCATAATCGCTACGGCATCACGCTGGCGGCAGACCTCTACGAACCGAAAGGCGCGTCAGGAAAGCTTGCCGCGATCGCTGTCTGCGGACCGTTCGGAGCCGTGAAAGAGCAGGCATCAGGGCTGTACGCTCAGACAATGGCAGAGCGGGGATTTTTGACCATCGCCTTTGATCCGTCTTATACAGGGGAGAGCGGCGGACAGCCGCGCTGCATGGCTTCGCCGGATATTAATACAGAGGATTTCCAGGCGGCAGTGGATTTCCTTTCTGTACAGGATAATGTGGATCCGGATAAAATCGGGATCATCGGCATCTGCGGATGGGGCGGCATGGCGCTCAACACGGCGGCACTGGATACGAGGATCAAAGCGACAGTTTCATCAACCATGTACGATATGACCAGGGTGAACGCGAACGGATATTTTGATTCGGAAGACTCCGCGGATGCCCGCTATGAGAAGAAGAAAGCATTAAACGCACAACGTCTGGAGGATTACAGAAGCGGAAGCTATGCCCTCGGAGGAGGCGTTGTAGATCCGCTGCCTGAGGATGCGCCGTTCTTTGTGAAGGATTACTATGATTATTATAAGACTGATCGGGGATACCACGCGCGTTCCCTGAATTCTAACGGCGGCTGGAATGTGACCGGGTGCATGTCCTTTATGAATCAGCCGATCCTTAAGTACAGCAATGAGATCCGAAGCGCGGTTCTGATCATCCATGGAGAGATGGCGCACTCCTGCTATTTCAGCAGAGACGCTTATGCCAATATGGTAAAAGATAATCCGCATGCAGACAACAAAGAGCTGATGATCATCCCGGGCGCAGTGCATACAGATCTGTATGACAGGACAGATGTGATCCCCTTTGATAAAATGACAGAGTTCTTCAAAAAAGCAATGGAGTAAAGGGGGCCGTCCAGTGAATGGATTGACAGAAGAGCAGATTTTGTTCCGGAATTTAAAGGACAGCGGCTGTGACGATGACTCCATCCGTCAGTTTTTAAAGCTGAAAGAAGAGGGCAGGGAAAAGGAACTGATGCGCCTTCTCTTCGCCCACAGGGCAGACCTGCTGGACCAGGTCCATATGAGCCAGCACCAGATCGACTGCCTTGATTATCTCATCTATACGATGGAGCGCAGAAAAGGACAGAAAAATTAAGAAAAGGGCGGGAAAGCCAAGATCAGATTGACGGCTTCCCGGCAGAAGCAGTGGAAAGGCTGCTTGAACTGATCCCATGCAATGAGGAAGGATAAGACAACAGGGAAAAGAGGAGTAATACAGGATGGAATATCGCATAGACCAGAGGACAAAAGACCGGATCAGCGTAATCGGGCTGGGCACGGCCTGTCTTTCTGAAGCGTCAGAGGAGGAAGCGATGGAGGCGCTGAATCTGGCACACAGAGGCGGGATCAACTATATAGACCTGGCTGCTGCCGGCGCGGAATGTTTCACTTACTGCGGTAAGTATTTTGAGAAAAAAAGGGAGAGCGTGATGTATCAGATCCACTTCGGGGCAGAGTATTCTACCGGAAAATACGGGTGGACGACAGAACTGGACAAAGTAAAGCGCTCAGTTGACTGGCAGCTTGAGACGCTTCGGACAGATTATATTGATTACGGGTTTATACACTGTCTGGACGAAGAGAGCGACTGGGAAGCATACCGGAAGAACGGGATTCTGGACTACCTGCTCGGGATGCAGAAGCAGGGCGTGGTCCGGCATATCGGGACGTCTTCACATACTCCCGCTCTGGCGGGAAAAGTGCTGGATACCGGGCTTGTGGACCGGCTGATGTTTTCTGTCAATCCTGGCTATGATTATCAGCAGGGTGAGTATGCCAACGGAAGCCCGGACGAAAGGATGGCGCTTTACCGGCGATGCGAGAAGGAAGGCGTGGGCATCTCTGTTATGAAGCCCTTCTCGGGAGGCCAGCTCCTGGATGAAAAGACATCGCCGTTCGGGAAAGCCCTGACCCAGTATCAGTGCATCCAGTATGCCCTTGACAGGTCGGGCGTCATAACGGTCCTCGCAGGCATCCGCGGGAAAGCTGATGTGGAGAAGCTTTTGAGCTTCTTCGACGCAGCGTCAGAGGAGAAGGACTATTCGGTGATTGGCACGTTTACGCCGGCTGACGCAGCGGGAAAGTGTGTATATTGTAATCACTGCCATCCCTGTCCGGCAGGGCTGGACATCGGGCTGATCAATAAGTATTACGACCTGTCCAGGGCGGGAGATATCCTGGCGGCAGGCCACTATGACAAACTGGAGAAAAAAGCATCCGACTGTATCCGGTGCGGACACTGTAATAAGAGATGCCCCTTCCGGGTGGACCAGATGGAGCGGATGGAAGAAATAGCAGAGTATTTCGGCAGATAGGCATAAGCTTACAATTTAGCAAGGAACCCCCCTTCTGAAACTATGGTATAATAAGTGCGTATTTATTATACCGCGTTTCAGGGGGGATTTTTATGTGCAGGCTTAAAAAAAGCACTGTCCCCTTATGGACAGCGCTTTTTGCTTGTGATCACTTTGCGATTGTATATTATTACTCTGCTGAGATAGCACCTGTCGGACAGGCAGCTTCGC
>CALWFS010000214.1 GCA_944377705.1 uncultured Mediterraneibacter sp.
GTGTATTTGCGCTCAGATATGCATTGATAAACGGATCTATATTTCCATCCATAACTCCATTCACATTGCTGACCTCCGCATTTGTCCTGTGATCCTTGACCAGCGTATACGGCTGCATCACATAGGAACGGATTTGATTGCCGAAGTTGATATCTCTCACCTCTCCGCGGATATCTGACATCTTTTCTGCCTGCTCCTGCTGCTTCATGAGATACAGTTTGGACTTCAGCATCTGCATTGCCTTATCCTTGTTCATGTGCTGAGAACGTTCGTTCTGACACTGCACAACGATTCCCGTCGGAAGATGGGTGATGCGGACCGCGGATGAAGTCTTGTTGATGTGCTGTCCCCCCGCGCCGCTGGAGCGGTATGTGTCGATCTTCAGATCGTCATCATTGATCTCGATGTCAATATCGTCTTCAATGTCCGGTATCACATCGCAGGACGCAAATGACGTCTGCCGCTTGCCCGCCGCATTAAATGGCGAGATGCGCACAAGACGGTGCACTCCTTTCTCCGAGCGGAGATACCCGTAGGCATTCTCCCCTTTTACTTCAAAGGTCACACCCTTGATACCAGCTACATCACCTTCCAGATAATCAAGGACCTCAACATCATAACCTTTTTTCTCTGCCCAGCGTGTATACATGCGGTACAGCATTCCCGCCCAGTCGCAGGACTCTGTGCCTCCTGCCCCTGCATGGAGGGTCACGATCGCATTGTCGCGGTCGTATGGTCCTGTGAGAAGGGTGCTGATTCTGAGCTCTTCGAATTTTTTCTCAAACTCGCTCAGCTCCTCTTCAATTTCCTGTACAGTCTCCTCATCTGCTTCCTCCTCACTCATTTCAATGAGAAGAAGCATGTCATCGTAATCAGCGTACAGCTTCTCGATCTCTTTTACCGAGTCCTGAAGCCCTTTTAATTCTTTCATTACCTGCTGGGACACTTCCGGATCATCCCAGAACCCCGGCTCCTCCAGACGTTTCTGGAGTTCTTCTACTCTTAACTTCTTTGACGCTAAGTCAAAGTGAATCCCTCAGATCTTTCAGTGGCTCTTCATAGGCTGTCAGTCTTGATTTTAAATCATCTAATAAAACCACCTTATTCACCTCTTTCATGTTTATATTTATGCGGCTTACGCCTTGTTCGCGCCAAGCTGCTTTCGGCCGCAGCACTGTTTGTATTTCTTGCCGCTTCCGCACGGGCAGGGATCATTCGGATAGATCTTCTTTTCCTCACGTTTCTTCGGAGCGCGTACAGAAGTATCATCCTTGTTCGTTCCTGTTACCTTGGCAACTTCCTCTCTCTCTACCTTCTGCTCAACACGGATATTGAACAGGGTGCGGATGGTCGTCTCTGCGATCATGTCCGTCATCTCGCCGAACATATTATATCCTGTCATCTTATATTCTACAAGCGGATCTCTCTGTCCGTATGCCTGGAGACCGATGCCCTGGCGGAGCTGATCCATATCATCAATATGGTCCATCCACCTTGCGTCAATGACCTTCAGAAGAACGACGCGTTCGATCTCACGGATCTGCTCTGCCTCCGGGAATTCCGCCTCTTTCGCTTCATACGCCTTCACAGCACGCTCTTTGAGCAGATGTTTCAGTTCTTTCTGGCGCATTCCCTGGCATTCTTTTGCAGACGGAAGTTCCATCATGGGGATTACATTGTGAAGATTCACATCCAGCCCTTTGATATCCCAATCTTCCGGGTCTGCCTCCGGTGAAGCAAAGCGGTCTGTGACATTTTCCACATACTCTGTGAGCATATTGTAGATCGTATCGCGCATGCTCTCTCCGTCAAGCACGCGTCGTCTCTCGCCATAAATGATCTCTCTCTGCTCATTCATGACCTGATCATACTCAAGCAGGTTCTTACGGATACCGAAGTTGTTGATCTCCAGCTTCTTCTGCGCTGACTCAATGGCATTGGAAAGCATCTTGTGCTCGATCTGCTCGCCGTCTTTTACGCCCAGAGCATTGAATACTCCCATAAGACGTTCGGAACCGAACAGCCTGAGCAGATCATCCTCCAGCGATATATAGAATCGGGACTCTCCCGGATCTCCCTGACGTCCGGAACGTCCTCTTAACTGGTTGTCGATACGTCTCGACTCGTGACGCTCTGTACCGATGATCTTCAGGCCGCCTGCTGCCCTGGCATCATCGTCCAGCTTGATATCCGTACCACGTCCTGCCATGTTAGTGGCAATGGTAACCGCGCCGTGGAGTCCGGCGTCAGCGACGATCGCAGCCTCCTGCTCGTGGTATTTCGCATTCAGCACGTTATGCCTGATGCCTTCCTTTTTGAGCATGCCGCTCAGAAGCTCTGACACTTCGATCGTGATCGTGCCGACCAGGACAGGCTGCCCTGTGGCATGGGCTCTCTTTACTTCCTCAATGACAGCTTTGTATTTTTCCTTCTTTGTCTTATAGACCGCGTCTTCCAGATCCACTCTCTGAACCGGGACATTTGTGGGGATTTCGACCACATCCATCCCGTAAATATCGCGGAACTCTTTTTCCTCGGTAAGGGCAGTACCTGTCATACCGCTCTTCTTTTCAAATTTATTGAACAGGTTCTGGAACGTGATCGTTGCCAGAGTCTTGCTCTCCCTGCGCACCTGCACGTGCTCCTTCGCCTCGATCGCCTGATGAAGACCATCAGAATAACGGCGTCCCGGCATAATACGCCCTGTAAATTCATCTACAATCATAACCTCGCCTTCAGAAGTGACCACATAGTCCTGATCTTTGAACATCAGGTTGTGCGCGCGAAGCGCAAGGATGATATTGTGCTGGATCTCAAGGTTCTCCGGATCCGCAAGATTATCAATATGGAAGAACTGCTCTACCTTTCTCACTCCGTCTTCCGTCAGGTTGATCGCCTTTTCCTTCTCATTTACGATGAAATCACCGGTCTCCTCGATGTCTTCGCCCATGATGGCGTTCATCTTGGAAAATTCACCGCTTGCCTCGCCTCTTTCAAGCTGGCGGGCAAGGATATCGCAGGCTTCATAAAGCTTTGTGGATTTCCCGCTCTGCCCGGAAATAATAAGAGGGGTCCTTGCCTCGTCGATCAATACAGAGTCTACCTCATCAATAATCGCAAAGTGGAGTCCTCTCTGAACAAGCTGCTCCTTGTAAATGACCATGTTGTCACGCAGATAGTCAAATCCGAGCTCATTGTTGGTCACATAAGTAATATCGCATGCGTAAGCTTCACGACGCTCCTTATTGTCCATGCCGTTTAAGACTACGCCTACGGTCAGCCCGAGAAATTCATGCACCTTTCCCATCCACTCAGCGTCACGCTTTGCCAGATAATCATTGACAGTAACGATATTTACACCTTTGCCTTCCAGCGCGTTCAGATAAGCAGGAAGTGTAGATACAAGTGTCTTACCTTCACCTGTCTTCATCTCGGCGATACGTCCCTGATGAAGGATAATACCGCCGATGATCTGTACTCTGTAATGACGCATGCCCAGGCTCCGGAATGCAGCCTCGCGCACAACAGCGTACGCCTCCGGGAGGATGTCATCCAGTGTCTCTCCCTCTGCCAGACGCTGTTTAAACTCTCTCGTCTTTCCTCTGAGATCTTCGTCCGACAGTGCTTTCATCTCCGGCTCCATCGCCTCGATCCTGTCAACGATCGGATAGATCCTCTTCAGTTCGTTCTGGCTGTGGGTCCCAAAAATTTTCTCTATAATGCCCATATTCCGCAATTAACTCCTTGTATAAATCTAGCGCCGGAGCGAAATGCCAGCGCCGCTCTGTTCTCCATTCTAACACTAACTGATGGGTAATTCAACCAATTCATAAATCGTTAACAAAATCAGCGTAACAGTTCAGCCATCGGGCTGTATCTTCTCACCGCGTCATACGGGATACTGCC
>CALWFS010000215.1 GCA_944377705.1 uncultured Mediterraneibacter sp.
AGGAAATGAAGGAAACGGGTTAAGAGACGAGGTGGCAGAGTGCGCGGACTGCCGGATCCGTATCCCCATGCAGGGGCGGGCGGAATCGCTGAATGCTGCGGTGGCGGCGGCAGTGCTCATGTTTGAGGCGAGCCGGCAGCGGCGGCAGTGAAGGATCGGAAGGACCGCATGCAGACGGATGCGTAAGTGGCATGCAGGAAAGAAAGCTTTACAAGGCAGGAGCCAGGATACAGGCGGTCCTGCCTTTTTTGTACCCGCTATTTCCGTGCAGGAAGATCCCGCCCTGGCGTCCGATCTCCTGTGCTTCCGTTGTATATTCGGTGAGGAGGAGATTTTCCCTGGCAGTGGTCTGCGTATATTCCAGTCGGGAAAACCAGAGGCGTTGATCGATCTGCAGGCCGCCGAGCTGTATCATTGATAGCATAAAGATTTCATCCATCCCGGGCATGCCTTCACAGGCGCAGCCCAGGGGAAGGCGGGATGTGCCGGAAAGAGAGCGCAGAGAATCCAGAGACAGATGCCGGTTCGTTTCCAGCACCTGTCTCAGATATTCCACAAGATCAGGGGGGTAGAACTCATCCAGAGCGATGCGCAGCCTGGGACCTTTCTGGCAGCAGGAAATGACCTGTTCCAGCATTTTCGGCGGCACAAGGATCAATGTATCCCGCTCTGCAAAAGTAATCTCCCGGATCGTTTCGCTCTGTTTATTCATGGTTTCCCTTTCCTGATAATGATTCCATACATGAAGTTCCTTACAGTTTCAGAAGCTTTCTTGTTTTTCCCGCAGATAATCTGTATACCGCGTACTGGTAGATTCCCACCACAGCGGCGATGGCTGCGATGATAAGCAGGGATTTGATCTCCGCGCCGTTGATCTGCCTGTCGTTGTTCCAGAGCATCAGCAGCTGGTACAGGAGACAGAGACCTGCGCCGAGGATGGTCGGCAGCACAAATACCTTGCGGAGCTGCCTGCGCATCAGGACCAGCCTGTAATGGCGGTCTGCGCCGAGGCGCCGGATATCCTCAAATACCTGACGGTTCGTGAGCCCCACGCTCTGGCTTCTCGTATAGCCGATCACTCCCACTGCCGCGATGCAGATGATAAAGATGTATGAGAACATCAGGAGCCGGGTGGACAGCTCCATGAGAAGCTGCAGGTCCAGAATCGGCACCATCAGCGGGGAAAACTGCCAGTCTGCTGCTTTCAGCGGATTTTCCGGGTCTACGACCGCACCGGTAAAATCTTCTGTATATTCTGCACCTTCTCTTTCAGCGGTGGCGGCGTTGTAATAGTCGAGCACATCCATTCCTTCAGACATCCCTTCCGCAAATGTGCGGAACAGCTCATTGGAAAAGGCAATTTTGTCTGCCATGCTTCCCTCTATGTTAAAGAGGACCTGAGTTTCCATGCTGTTGTCTTCAAGATCTGTCTTAAGCCGGTCAAAATCTGCGTCGCTTACAACAAAACGGGAGCCGTCTCCCATATTGCTATTCACGCTGATATTTAAAGACTCGTAAGAAACGGTATCTATATAGTCAAAGGGAAGATAAGCGTCTTCACTTTCAACATAAAGCTGATCCATATCCCCGAACTGATACCAGATGTTTTCATAGGAAGAGCTTCCGATGATCTGATAATAGGAGCCGGACGGAATGTCCAGGCTGATCCCGGTAAGCTTCTCAAATTCTGATGCGCTTGTCACGTCATACTGTGCGTATCTGTCATAATAAGTCTCGGTGAGCTGGCTGCCGTCATCCGAATCGCGCTCTGTGCCGCCGCCGAATATGCGGAGGAAAGCTCCCTCCCGGTAATTTTCTACGGTGACATTGTGTTTTGCCGCCATATCACTGATTTCGCTCTCGGCCGGCTCGTCTGCGTCATTCAGGAAGCGGTAGGAATAGTCCGCTTCATAGCCTGCCTCCTGTGACGATGTGGAAAGCATCATCGGCAGATAGGAAATCGCGTACAGCCCTCCGAACAGCAGAAGCGTGATCACAAGCATGTTGCGGATTACGGACGCGCCCTGGAATTTCATCATGCCGTAATCGATCAGGTTATTATAATATTTCTGCGGATTCCTTCCCCGCTGGTGGCTGGAAACAGCGTATACGAGCACCCGGTACACGCCGAAGACCGCTGCCAGATAGAAGACATTTGTCCATCCGCCGAGGAAGATCCCGACCGTGTAAGCGATGATCTGGGGAAGGATGAGCGCACAGAAGATTCCTGCCAGTGTCAGTACGATCCCGCTGACCAGATAGGCTTTTGATACAGATTTTTTCATGGGCTCCTGACGGCGCTGTTCATTGATGACTTCCATGACATTGGTCCGTTTCATCGCCCTTCCCGCCTGAAACTGTATGAAGAGGAACAGAATGAAGGCGTATAAAGCAGAGAAAAGGAAACCGCTCAGCGTAAATGAAAACTTCCCGTTGTATACATCCGCGACAGTCAGTTCCATGATCTTTCCGGTAACGAATGCAAGCACCGCGCCGATCAGGAGGCCGGCTGCGGAACATACGGCAGTCATACCCGCAAGCTCTGCAGAAAGGGAGCGCTTCAGGATATGCTTTTCAGCGCCCAGCGCAAGAAAGATGCCGATTTCTCTGCTTTTATATCTGAGAAACAGCTTTGTCACATACAGCACAAATACAACACAGCCGATGGCGGAGACGCCGAAGCTCAGCCACACCTGTTTTGCAGAATCCCCGCCGTCCGGAAGAGCGCCCTGGATCAGCGGGCTGCACACCAGCATCAGGAAGGAGGAGATCAGGGTTACTGCAAATGCAGTGCTGAACTGGAACTGCCGGTAATCTCCTTTGTTTCTTTTTCTTAATTTTCCCCAAAGAGTACGCAATGTCATTTTATTCACCACCATTCAAGTCTTTTAATACAGTCAGCAGCTCGTCGAGAAATTCTCTCCTGCCGCCTTTTCGCACAAGTTCGGTAAATATCTTTCCGTCTTTCATCACGATGACTCTGTCGCAGTAACTGGCGGAAAAACTGTCATGGGTCACCATGAAGGTGGTAGCGTTCAGCTTTTCCTGTGCCTCCAGGAATGCTCCGATGACAGCTTCGCTGGAGCGGCTGTCCAGATTGCCGGTGGGCTCGTCGGCAAGGATCAGGAGCGGATCATTCATCAGGGCGCGCGCCACTGCGGTCCTCTGCTTCTGTCCGCCGGAGATTTCAGCCGGGTATTTCCCCTCAATCTCCGAAATGCCGAACATTTTCAGGAGCTTCTTTGCCTTTGCTTCCATCTGTTTGTATGGCTCTTTGCGGATCACCTTTGGCACGCAGACGTTTTCAAGGATCGTAAGCCCGTCCAGGAGCATGAAATCCTGGAATACAAAGCCGAGTTTCTCATTTCGCACCTTAGCGATCTGTTTCTCGTCCAGTTTGGAAAGATTGACGTCCTTCAGTGATATGGTTCCCTTGTCGTATGGGATAAAACAGGAAATACAATTGAGAAGCGTTGTCTTGCCTGAGCCGGACGGCCCCATAACAGCGACGAATTCGCCTTCCTTTACCTCAAAGGATACATCCTTTAACACTTCATATTTTGCCCTGCCTGTCTGATAGCTTTTATAGAGATGGTCTACCTTCAGCATTCTCATGTCCTCCTTATGTGTCTTTCTGGGATATATTGTAGTAAAAAGAGGGCGCGGATTGAACGGAGCGAGATGTCAAGTTTGACATAGATTTTGTAATATTCGGGAATTTTGATATAATCAGAGAACAGAAATTTTCGGATCAGAGCACTTTAGATGCAATTGAAATACGATGAAATGGGCGACAGGAATTGAGACTGTAGGTTTGTCAAACATATGTTACACCATACTGAATAAATTCCTGCAGGACCGTCTGAGGGGATTTCCATCCCAGA
>CALWFS010000216.1 GCA_944377705.1 uncultured Mediterraneibacter sp.
TTTACCCTCTGTCATTTGTACTCGATGTACAGGTTTCTTCTGTTTTGCCATAATAAAAGGCCCTCCTATAAATTAGATTTTATCATAGAAGAACCTTTGATGACATATTTACAGAAAAAGTTTCACACTGCCATGGAATTGTTAAATAATAATGTCGTAGCATTACTACTTTTTATACCTCATAAAGTTCCTCATATGTAACACATTCATTTTCCTGATCAGTTGACAATATCTGCTCTTCAAACATCAGGTGCCCGTATTTCTAGCAACACTACACCCCTTTAATGAGGTAAATGTAGTCTGATGCAATGACGGCCGCATCTGTATTTCGCATAATCCATTTAAAAAATTTCACGTAATCTGAGCGATCACCGTTAATTTACCATTTACATTGACAATCTGGCGCAGGAGAATTATAATAAAAAAGCGACGATATAGTCGCAAACGTAAGGAGAGGTTGAAAAATGGGAAAAAAGGGAGATTCTACTAAACTACATATTCGCCACGCTGCTTTTGAATTATTTGCCGAATACGGATATAGAAAAGTAACTATGCAGGATATTTGTACAAAAAGCGGACTTAGCAAAGGGGGCTTATACAGACACTATGAAGATAAGCGCCAGGTATTTACCGATATTTTAAAAGAACTTCAAGCAAAGGAAGCGCACAGGGAGGAACTCTGTATCAGGCAGGACTTATCGGCCGCTGAAATTTTGAATGGGTATCTGCAGCATATCCAGCAGGACTTAAATAAAGACGTGCCAAATATCAATATTGCACTTTATGAATTTTGTGTAGAAAATAAAAACGGGATAGGAGCAGAGTTATTATCCAAACAATATCAAAAAGGTGCAGCAATTTTGTTATCACTTGTAGAATACGGCATTTCAAAAGGTGAATTCAATTTATCCGACCCGGCGGGAACGGTATCAACTATCTTATTTCTCGTAGAAGGATTACGAATGGCAAATGAAGTGATGGAAATAACGGACGAAATTCTGGCAGGTGTTTTTACTCAAATCAAAGAAATGGTAGGGATCAAGGATGATAAATAAGGTTAAAAAGCCCTTTTTGTTAATTTTGGGGCTTTACTTAATTTGTGAATTAGTAAAGGAATTTGAATGTTTAGTATTGAAGACAGATCAAACATTCTTAGCTGAAAATATTATTTGAAAGCTATTTGTTATGGGCGTGATTTTCTTTTATATCCATAAATTAAACATCTCCTGGAGCAGCATTGGATTTAAAAAATCCGGCATGGTGCAAGGCGGTATTTTGGGATTGTCACTAGGCGTAGTGACATTTTCGGTTTCTTATTTTATAGAATACCTCATTCTTAAAAATATGGGATTACACCCAAAACTTGCTTTCTACATAGCGAACGTTACAATTTCCAATCAAAATATCATTGGAGTGTCCATGCCGGCGCTTAGTATTTGTTTATTGGGGAATATAGTAAACGTTTGGGCTGAAGAGGGGTTGTTTCGGGGTGTGTTGTTTCAAACCGGTAAAATGTCATATACACAAAAAACAGCAAACCTTATACAATCCCTTTTGTTTGGATTATGGCACGTAATTACTGTTGTTGTCTGGGTGCTTGATGGAAGTATTGGTATACCAGCTGCGTTTGTCATGGCTATTGGCTACATTGTGCTTGCCGGCATTTTAGGTTATGAGTGGGGGCTATGTGTTGCGATTACAGGTACACTTTGGGCTGGAGCGTTTGAACATTTTTTTAACAACTTTATCAGCAATACACTTCATGTTATTACCGAAACCGGAGTAGATGAATTACAGATTATAAGAATTGTTATATCGAATGTTTTGTCACTGCTTGGTGTAATCCTTTTAACAAAGGCACGAAAGCGTTATAAAAATAAGGTCCCTAAGGGTCAAAAATACGGTGGATGAAAATGCCGCCCCGCTTGACATTCCCCATACCATATGCTACCCTTTTTACAGATCACAAAGATCGGACAATATTTCTAAAAGCAATGACGAAGAGAGTAGTCTGCCGGACATTTTACAGAGAAATCCCGGAGGGTGTCGGCTGAGAGCAGCTGCGTCCGATGCTGAGAGGGACGGATGGAAAGCAGACGAACATGGCTTCCGAGCAGCGCACCGAACTATGACAGCGAGCCGCCTTGTAGATTCGAAAGGATCTCATCAACTGCGGCGGCATGCATCGCATGCAAGCGCCCACAAGACAGGCGCAAAGTGCTCATGGCAAGGCTGCGAAGGGTCCGCCCTTTACAGCGGAGGAGTGCAGACAAGGCACTCACTGAGGTCTTTTCCGCGAGGAAAAGACGAAGAGAAGTGGTAACACGGTGATGCCCCGTCTTCTTACATGTTAAGAAGGCGGGATTTTTTTCGTCATAGCATGAACGGCTGCACAGCATGATGCAGACCAGACCGCCGCGCGAAGCTCATTCTGCGCGGCGGAAACAGGAAAGAGAGGGAATCATATGTCAGAGAAACAGAAGTATTACATTACGACCGCGATCGCCTATACATCAGGCAAGCCGCATATCGGCAACACGTATGAGATCGTGCTCGCGGATGCCATCGCACGCTATAAGAGGAGCCAGGGATATGATGTATTCTTCCAGACAGGAACAGACGAGCACGGTCAGAAGATCGAGCTCAAGGCGGAGGAAGCGGGCATTACGCCGAAGGAGTTTGTGGACAGCGTATCCGCTGAGATCAAGAGGATCTGGGATCTGATGGATACATCCTATGACAAGTTCATCCGTACAACGGATGCAGACCATGAGAAACAGGTGCAGAAGATCTTTAAGAAGCTTTATGATCAGGGCGATATTTATAAAGGATATTACGAAGGCATGTACTGTACGCCCTGCGAGTCTTTCTTTACAGAGTCCCAGCTTGTGGACGGCAAATGTCCGGACTGCGGACGGGAGGTTCAGCCTGCGAAGGAAGAAGCTTATTTCTTCAAGATGAGCAAGTATGCGGACCGGCTGATCGAGTACATCAATGGACATCCGGAATTTATCCAGCCGGTCTCCAGGAAGAATGAGATGATGAATAACTTTCTGCTTCCGGGGCTTCAGGATCTGTGTGTGTCCAGGACCTCATTCAAGTGGGGCATTCCGGTTGACTTTGACCCGAAGCATGTGACCTATGTGTGGCTGGATGCGCTGACCAATTATATTACGGGGATTGGCTATGACGCGGATGGCAGAAGCACAGAGCAGTTTGAGAAACTGTGGCCCGCAGACCTGCATCTGATCGGAAAAGACATTATCCGTTTCCATACGATTTACTGGCCGATCTTCCTGATGGCGCTGGGACTGCCTCTGCCGAAGCAGGTATTCGGGCATCCGTGGCTCCTGCAGGGCGACGGAAAGATGAGCAAGTCTAAGGGAAATGTGCTCTATGCGGATGAACTGGTTGATTTCTTCGGAGTGGATGCAGTGCGTTACTTTGTGCTCCATGAGATGCCGTTTGAGAATGACGGTGTGATCACCTGGGAGCTGATGGTAGAGCGCCTGAACTCTGACCTGGCGAATACACTCGGCAACCTGGTGAACCGTACGGTTTCTATGACTAACAAATATTTCGGCGGCACGGTGACAGACAAAGGCGTGACAGAAGATGTGGATGCTGATCTGAAGGCTGTGATCGAGAGCACGCCGAAGACAGTAGACGCGAAGATGAATGATCTCAGAGTTGCTGACGCGATCACAGAGATCTTCAATCTGTTCAAACGCTGCAACAAATATATTGACGAGACAATGCCGTGGGCGCTTGCAAAGGACGAGGCAATGAAGGACCGCCTGGAGACGGTTCTCTGGAACCTGATCCAGGGTATATCAGCAGGCGCGA
>CALWFS010000217.1 GCA_944377705.1 uncultured Mediterraneibacter sp.
CGCACGAAATCGTGCGACTGATTCAGAGCATCTTATTTTAGATATTTGACCTGTCTACTTGACAGGGGGCATATCAAATCTCTGACTGTATCCTGTTTTCTTATTCAGGAAAGCTGTTTATTCTGCACTCCGTGATCACCGCCGTCCGAATGTGTAGGGCCGGGTTCAATATCCCACTGAACCATATAGTACTCGTCACGGTATTTCTTCGGAGTCATTCCAACCACTTCTCGAAACTGCTGTATAAAATGACTCTGTGATGAAAAGGAAAGCCTGTTCGCTATTTCTATCATAGAGTAATCGCTGAATCTGAGCAGATTCTTTGCCATATCTATCTTCTGACGGCGTATATAGGCACTTACGGATACTCCCGTCTCTTTCTTGAACAAACGAGAGAGATACCCGGACGACACTCCAAGTTCATCTGCAAGATCCTCAATTGTGATCCGCTCCTTGATGTGCGAATATATGTATTCCTTGCATACATTAATATGCTTTGAATTAGTATCACTACGAGAATACTTGCGCATTTTCTCCGTATAATCCATGACCATCTCGTCATGGAGTCGATGTACTTCTTCTTCCGTATGAATATCATCCAGTTTCTGGATATAAAAATCACTCATCCTGAAAGCTTGTTCCAGCTCCATGCCGGTCTGTCTGCAAAGGCGTGTAATCATTGCAGTTGTAATTACAAAATGATACTTCAAATTAACCACAGGATCTCTTGAGAGAACACCAACTCCTTCACCTTCCATAAAACGCCCCTGTTCACAGTTCTTCCTGACTGTTTCTATATCTCCTGTCGACACTGCCCTGTAAAACAAAAACTCTTCCGTAGGTTCACGGTGTTCAATTTCGTCAATCTCATCATTAGCCTCCAACAGAAACCATTCATTTTTATAACTCATTAGCCGCCCTCTTTCTATTGCAAATTTCCCCATGTGTATTGCTTGATATTTTTATGTATTACTAATACTAAAAATTCCTGTTTCCAATTTTATGATTACTTTCTATAGACATCTTATTCTATATTATAGCAGATAATATTTTTGATGCATTATTTTAATCAAATTATTTTTTCTATACAATAAGACATCATACTCTTTCCACACAAATAGCATTGTGTAATAATTCCAAATAAACTACACCCCCCCCGCAATTTTTCTATAATAAAATGATATCAAAAAACGCTTTCTATCTTGCACGATCTTTTATTTACCCAATTTATACTTTATGTTATAATTTTATATGTCATATATCATAAATTATGGAGGAAACCATGAACGGAAATGAGAAGTACATTGCCATTTATTCCCGGAAATCAAAGTTTACCGGAAAAGGCGAAAGTATCGGGAATCAGATAGAACTCTGTAAAGAATATATCCAAACTCATTATACTGAAATTCCACAGGATCATATTTTAGTGTATGAGGATGAAGGCTTTTCCGGCGGTAATCTCAACCGGCCGGACTTTAAAAAAATGATGGAAGCTGCAAGGCAGCGTAAGTTCAAAGCGATCATTGTCTACCGCCTGGACCGAATCAGCCGGAATATCAGTGACTTTTCCAGCCTTATTGAAGAATTGTCAAGACTGGACATTGCTTTCATATCTATCCGAGAACAGTTTGATACCGGAACTCCCATGGGACGGGCCATGATGTATATAGCTTCTGTTTTTTCCCAGCTGGAGCGTGAAACCATAGCCGAGCGTATCAGAGATAATATGCATGAACTGGCGAAAACCGGACGATGGCTTGGGGGAACAACTCCCACAGGATATGCCTCAGAATCGGTACAGAAAGTTACCATAGACGGGAAAGCAAAAAAGGCCTGCAAGCTGAAACTGATACCGGAAGAATCAGAAATTGTCCGTCTGATCTACAGCCTGTATATCGAACACGATTCTCTGACTTCTGTAGAAGCAGAATTAATAAAGCGGGAACTTAAAACAAAAAACAATAAACTCTTTACCCGTTTTTCAATCAAGTCTATCTTACAAAATCCGGTTTACATGATCGCGGATGTAAACGCATATAACTTTTTTGTAAAAGAGAACGCAGATCTTAATTCTGCCAAAGATGAATTCGACAGCGTCCATGGTATGATGGTATATAACCGCACCAAACAGGAAAAAGGGAAAGCCGTCACCTATCTTCCGCCCGATGAATGGATTGCTGCCGTAGGTCTGCACCCAGGAATTATTCCTGGCAAAGCATGGATTTCCGTCCAGGATTCTCTCAATCGGAATAAATGTAAAGCTTACCGTAAACCTCGAAATAATGAAGCCCTGCTTACCGGCTTATTATACTGTGCCTGCGGCAGCCGTATGTACCCGAAGATCAGCAAAAGGAAAACAGCAGACGGAAAGCCGATCTACACTTATGTATGCAAGCTCAAGGAACGCAGTAAACGCATGCTCTGCAACAGCAAAAATGCCAATGGAAACACTCTAGATATGGCCGTCATCGAGCAGATTAAACTGCTAGAGGACGACAAAGGCTCCTTTATCGATCAGTTGGAACAAAGCAGAAAATTCTATACTGGAAACCGGGAAGCCTATAACGATCAACTCGCTTCCATACAGGAAGAAAAAGCTGAAGTGGAAAGAAAGATTGATGGGTTGGTGGATTCCATTGCAGAGCTTGGAGACAGTGCAGCTAAAAACCGTGTAGCAAAACGGATTGAACAGCTAAATCAGAAATCTGTTGATTTAGATTCCCGTATCCACGAATTAGAATGTCTGACTTCACAGCATGCTCTCAGCGATATAGAATTTGACGTTATGCGCCAACTGCTGTCAGTCTTCAAAACCAGCATTGATGAAATGAGCATAGAACAGAAACGTGCGGCAATCCGCACTCTTGTCCGGAAAGTTGTATGGGACGGTGTCAACGCCCATATCATCCTCTTCGGCGTGCAGGACGATGAGATTGAATATCCTCCGCTTTCCTATCAAACAGATGAAACAGACAGCACAGAAGACGACCTGAAAGAACTGGAACGGTTCAGTGATGTGGATTATGAAGATGAAACCGCTGACGGATCAAAAACCCATTGGGGTGAGGATAGCAAATGAAATTCTCATGCATCTGCGCGCCAAAAAGAAGTCCGCAAAAGAGATTTCCCTTTACGAACCAATCGGCACTGACCGGGAAGGCAACGAGATTAAACTTTACGACGTCATTGAGACCGACGAGGTCGATGTCCCCGAAAAAATCTATCTCAAGGAAAACATTCAGAAACTCTACGAAAAAGTCGAAAACGAGCTTTCCCCAAGAGAAAAGCTCGTTTTAAAAATGCGTTATGGTCTTTACAACGGTGAAGAATACACCCAGCGGGAAATCGCCAGACAGCTCGGGATTTCCCGCTCTTACGTCTCCCGGATCGAAAAGAGCGCGATAGAGAAGCTGCGGGATCACTTTGAGGATGATTAAATCTGGATTTGTCTGTGAAACTACCCATGTCTAAACCATCCGAAAACCGCAGACTTTTTTAAGACGTATTCGCGGCGGACGGGATGTGGCTCTGGTTCCGGTTCCGTAAGCAGTCTCCACCAGAAAATTCATGATTTTCAAGGCAAAACGCAAAGGGAGCTTAAATGACAATACAAAGTTGCCATCCCGCAAGCCGACAACGTGAAGCTGCGCTTTCATCTTTCGGAATCTGTATTTGCCGGAAGCATTTCCAACTTGAGTAAACGTAGAAAACAGCGGAGCACCTTTTCGAAAAAACTTTCAGAGCGGAGCCGATGCCAGCTACACACCCGCTCTGAATACGTCTTCAACATAT
>CALWFS010000218.1 GCA_944377705.1 uncultured Mediterraneibacter sp.
AAAGGTACGAGGAAGTCAGGTGAGAATCCTGCGCAATACCCGTTGCTGTATTGGCGGAGCGGCATTCCATTCTGTCCGAAGGGCAGAGGTCACTGCGGAGCGATCCGTGGGAAGGCGGAGTGTACGTGCTGATGCCTGAGCCAGAATATTCGCTTTTAAATGGATCTGGGAGGTTACGGGGATATGACCGGGTGTATGCTGCAGACGGCTTTCCTGTTTTGCGGCGCCTGGAAATATTTCAGAAAAAGCTGCAAAAAAGGAGAGAAGAGAAAATGAACAAACGAGAGAAAATTCTGTTAAAGGCATCCGTTGTGTTTGCCTTGCTGTTTGCCGTCGCGCCCACAGTGAACGCGATGCACATCATGGAGGGATACCTGCCCGCAGCCTACTGTGTTGCGTGGGGGATCGTCTGCCTGCCGTTTCTGGTCGCGGGCTTTATTTCCCTGAAGAATAAAATAAAAACAAATCGGAGAAACCTGACACTGATCGCAATGTCAGGGGCGTTTATCTTTGTGATCTCCTCGCTGAAGATCCCGTCTGTCACCGGGAGCTGCTCCCACATGACAGGAACAGGTCTTGGGGCGATCCTGTTCGGACCGGCGGCTGTCAGCGTGCTGGGGATCATTGTGCTGATTTTTCAGGCTGTGCTGCTGGCGCACGGAGGTCTGACCACACTGGGGGCAAATACGTTTTCCATGGCAGTGGCAGGGCCGCTTGTCGCGTTCGGAATATATAAGCTGTGCGGAAAGCTGAAGGTGAACCGCAGGGTTTCTGTATTTCTGGCGGCATTCCTGGGTGATATTTTTACATACTGCGTCACGTCTGTCCAGCTCTCGCTTGCGTATCCGTCAGAGGTGGGAGGGACAGCCGCGTCCGCGGTGAAATTCCTCGGCGTGTTTGCGCCGACGCAGCTTCCTCTTGCTGTGATCGAAGGCATTCTCACAGTTGTGATCGTGATCGGACTTGAGACCTATGCCGTACCTGAACTGAGGAACATTGGTTTCCTCAAGGGAAAGGAGGCGGAGTAAGATGACGAAAAACACAAAGACAGTCATTATTCTCCTGGTGATCGCGGTACTGATCGCGGCGATTCCGCTGTTTGCCTTAAAGGACGCGGAGTTCGGAGGCTCGGATGACGCGGGCAGTGTGATGATTGAAGAGATCGAAGGCGAATATACACCGTGGTTCACACCGGTCCTGGAGACCGCTCTTGGAGGGGAACTCCCGGGAGAGGTGGAGAGCCTGATTTTCTGTATACAGACCGGTATCGGAGTGGGGATCATCGCGTTTTTCATGGGACGTTTTACCGAGCGCAGGAAGTGGCAGAAAGCCACCGGGCTGGAGAATGCGGACGACAGGAAAGGAAAGCAATGATCGTTATTGACAAACTTTGTTACCAGTCAAAACTCAGATACGCAAACGCGTCGGAGAAGTTCGTGTATGCCGTTCTTACTCTGATTCTGTGCGTGATCAGCCGTTCTGTTTTAACAGCGGCGGTGGTGTTTTTTATTAATGTTTATCTGACCGTGGCAAAAGGAGGGATTCCTTTTGCCCGGTATGGAAAGCTGCTCATGATCCCGGCTGCGTTTCTGCTGGTAAGTACCGTCGCGTTAGTGGTGAATCTGTCCAGAGTCCCTCTGGATGCATTCGCGTTTCCGCTGGGAGAATGGTATGTTACGGGGAGCGTCTCCTCTGTCCTGGAGGGGCTCCGGCTCTGTGTTAAGGCATTTGCAGCGGTGACCTGCCTGTATTTTCTGTCACTGACAACGGTCGTGACAGATATCCTGGGAGTTCTGAAAAAGCTGCATGTTCCGGGGCTTGTCATAGAATTAATGATGCTTATTTACCGGTTCATCTTCCTTCTGATGGAGACAGCGTCAGCGATCACCACCTCACAGAATTCACGGCTTGGCAACCGGGATTACCGGACAAGGCTCCGGTCCTTCGGAGGTATGGGGAGCGCGCTTCTTGTCCGCTCGATCAAGAGGTCAGGCGTTCTGTACGATGCCATGGAGGCGAGGTGCTATGACGGGGAGCTTAAGGTACTTTCAGAAGAACGCCCGGCCAAGAAGAAGGAGATCCTCTGTATTGCGGGATATGAACTTATTCTGCTGGGGCTGGTAATATGGAGCTGGATACGATGATGGAAGAGAAAGACTGGGTTGTGGAAGCGGAACAGCTCTCCTACACCTATGAAGGAAATGAAAAAAAGGCGCTTGACGGGATCAGCCTGAAGTTTGGCAGGGGCAGGAAGATCGCCTTCATGGGCGGCAACGGATCGGGAAAGTCTACCCTCTTTCTCTGTATGAACGGGATCCTTAAGCCTCAGGAGGGAAGGATGCTGATCAATGGAAGCCCTGTGGAATATACGCGGAAGGGGCTGCTGGATGTGAGGAAGAGAGTGGGAATTGTCTTCCAGGAGCCGGATGACCAGCTCTTTTCGGCAAGCGTGTTCCAGGAGATCTCCTTTGGGATACTGAATCTTGGAGTGGACGAGGAGAGCGCCAGGAAAGAGGTGGAGGAAGTGATCGAAAAGATGGGTATCACCCCCTTCCGTGACCGTCCTGCCCATGCATTGAGCGGAGGTCAGAAGAAACTGGTCGCCATTGCGGACATTCTTGTCATGCACCCGGAGGTGCTGATCCTGGACGAGCCGGCAGCGTCTCTTGACCCGAAACACCGGAAACTGGTGAGGTCTATAGTGGAGCGGCTCTCAGAGAGCGGACTGACTATACTCATGGCAACCCACGACGTGGACTATGCCTATGCGTGGGCGGATGAGATCGTGCTCCTGCACGAGGGAAAGGTGCTCCGGCAGGGGACACCCCGTCAGGTCTGCGGGGATGAGAAGGCGATGGAGCAGGCGAACCTGGAGCTGCCTGCTGTGATGAGGCTGTACCGGCAGCTCCTTCGTAGAGGAGTGATCGGACCGGAGGGAGAACCGCCGAAGACGATAGAAGATCTGGAGAGGAGGATATCAGGATGAAAAAAGGAATTCTGGTCGTGAGCTTTGGGACCAGCCATCTGGATACCATGGTAAAGACCATACAGGCGATAGAAGAAGAGATCGAAGGAGCATTTCCGGAATATAAAGTATACCGCGCGTTTACAAGCCGGATGATCATTCGGAAATTGAAGAGAGAAGAAGGCATTGCCATTGATACAGTGGAAGAGGCGCTGGAGAGGATGGCATCGGATGGCGTCCGGTGCGCGGTTATTCAGCCCACCCACATCATTAACGGGATCGAAAATGACCGGATGCTGGATGACATCAAGAAGCAGGAAGGCCGTTTCGAATGGGTCCGTGTGGGCAAGCCCCTCTTAAGCAGCGCGGACGACTATAAAAAAGCAGTCCACGCAGTGATGGCTGAGACAGAGCTTGCGCCGGAAGAGGTCCTTGCCCTGATGGGGCACGGGACAGACCATCACGCCAACGCGGCATATCCCATGCTGGAATATACCTTCCACGCGCTGGGATACAGCCGGGTGCTGGTAGGGACAGTGGAAAACTTCCCGGACCTGAATAATGTGATGACAAAGCTCAAGATCTGCGGGGCGAAAAAAGTGGCGCTTATGCCCTTTATGATGGTCGCCGGAGACCATGCGAAAAATGACATGGCAGGAGAGAAAGACTCCTGGAAAAGCGAGATGGAGAGCGCGGGCTATGAAGTCAGGGTGATCTTAAAAGGCCTGGGAGAACTGAAAGGGATCCGAAGGATCTTTGAGGAGCATATCAGGGAAACTTTGGGATAACGGGGTGTGACCATGAGAAAATATGAGATC
>CALWFS010000219.1 GCA_944377705.1 uncultured Mediterraneibacter sp.
GGCAGAGGAGCGCACTCTGGGTCCCGCCTCCTACCATGTAGACAGTCTTGTAATCCTTGCCCGTGCAGTCCTTAATCTCTTCCATCGCATGTCGGTATTTCATAGCAAGGCTTTCATTAATGCAGCGGACCACTTCCCCAACGCTATCCGGCACGGACTGTCCCGTTCTCCTGCAGAACTCTCTGATGCGGCTTGGCACGTCGCCCGCGGGAGTAAATTCCGGAGCATCCGGATCGATAAAGGACCTAAGCGATGGCGCTTCTTTTGCCATGATCTCCAGATCGCCGAATCCGTACTCCTGACCTTCTCTGATCCACTGCCGGCGGCTCTCCTGGATGCACCACAGACCGATGATATTCTTCAGGAAAGAAATCTTCCTCCCGTATCCGCCTTCATTCGTAATATTGTAGTATTCTGATTTGTCGTTGATGATAGGCTCTGCCAGCTCTGTGCCCAAAAGAGACCATGTACCGCAGCTCAGGAAAATAAAATCTTCTTCCGATGCAGGCACTGCCACGAGAGCGCACTGCGTGTCATGCCCTGCAACAGCCATGACATCAATCTTATCCAGACCGAGTTCTGTGCAGATCTCATCCGTCAGCTCCCCAACCTTCGTCCCGGTAGGAACGATCTCCGGAAAGATATGCCTCGGAATCTTCAGGGCGTTGATCACTTCATCAGACCACCCGCCTTTTTTCGCGTCAAGCAGCTGAGTTGTGGAAGCAATCGAGTATTCCGCTTTCTTAGCTCCTGTCAGAAAATAATTGAACAGATCCGGCATAAGGATCATCTTATCAGCGCGGTCCAGCAGTTCTTTTCTGTTCTTAAGAAGAGAGAGGAGCTGGAACGCTGTATTGATCTCCATAAACTGGTTGCCTGTGATCTCATAAAATTTTTCTTTCTTGATCATCTTGAAGCTTTCTTCAAGCATGCCTGCCGTACGGTTATCACGATAGTGCACAGGATTTTCGAGAAGTCTTCCTTCCTCATCGATGAGACCGAAGTCAACTCCCCATGTATCAATGCCGATACTCTCGATCTTTCCGCATTTCTTTGCCTTAATAAGCCCCTGTTTGATCTCAAAGAAAAGACGGAGCACGTCCCAGTACATTGTCCCGTTCAAGATGACCGGGTCGTTGGAAAAACGGTGCAGCTCTTCAATTGTGATCTTCTCACCGTCGAAGGTGCCGCACATTGCCCTGCCGCCAGAAGCGCCAAAGTCAAACGCCAATACTTTTTTCTCCATATTAACCTCCATCATTTTGACAAGAGGGTTGAAAGTACTTCTTTCAACTCTCTCCTTTCTTTTCGTGCTTTCTATCTGATATACTGCTCTCTTTGATTATTTGTACGGTTTGTAAAGTGCGCCGTAGTTTGCGCATGCTCTGTAATCAGCGCCTTCTTTGTCCATGCCGAACGCATTCCATGCAGCCGGGCGGAAGATCTTATCCTCCGGTACATTGTGCATAGCAATCGGAATACGGAGCATAGATGCGAATGTGATCAGGTCCGCACCGATATGTCCGTAGGAAATCGCGCCGTGGTTAGCTCCCCAGTTATTCATCACGTCATAAGCGGACTTGAACGCGCCCTCTTTGCCGTTGCATCTCGGAGCAAACCATGTACACGGCCATGTATAGTCAGTACGTTTCCAGAGCGTATCAGATACATTATCCGGAAGCGCTACTGTCCAGCCCTCTGCGATCTGAAGCATCGGTCCAAGGCCCTTTACAAGATTCAGACGGATCATTGTAGCAGGCATCTGCGCCTTTGTCTCAAAACGGCTTGAATATCCGCCGCCGCGGAAGTATCCCAGGTCAGCCATGTTCCATGTCGTAGCGTCCATGATCGCCTGCTGATCTTCCTCTGTCACATCCCACCACTCTTTCATAACACCGTTGCCGTTCTCGTCTTTTGCAGCGCCGCACGCGTCAAGACAGCACGCGCCGGAGTTGATCAGATGTATGATACCGCCATTCTCCTTAGCGACACCCTCAAGATCATATCCTGTCACTCTCTTAACAGCCTCCGGGCTCCAGTATGTACGCACGTCTGCGAACATCTGCGCACGGTTTGTAAGGAGTTTCATAAACAGCATTCCAAGTCCGTTGAGCACATCGTTCTCTGTTGCCAGGATGTACGGCTCGCGAGCTCCGTTCCAGTCGAATGTTGTATTGAGCACTGCCTCTGCAAAGTCTCCGTTAGGATAGAAGTCTGTCCACTGTCTCTGTCCCTGGAAACCTGCCGCGATCGCGTTGTGTCCGATTGCTTCCTCTGAGAGTTCTTCCGGGAAGTTCTTATTTCCGTTCATCAGGTCTTTGATAATAACTGCCATCTTAACAACAAACTCGAACTGTTTTTCTTTCTCTTCCTGAGATTTCTGCAGCTCGACCGGGTTCTTGTCAAATCCAATGTGGCATTTTTCTTTTGCCCATGCAAGAGCCTTCTGGTACTCAGACTCATCGTAGATGCCCTCTGTCATACGGCGGATGATCTCAACCTCATCGACAGATTCAACACGCATGCCAAGATAGGACTCGATGAAATCCTGATCGATAATAGATCCGCCGATTCCCATTGTAACAGAACCGATCTGCAGCCAGGATTTTCCTCTCATGGAAGCCGCCGCAACCGCCGCGCGTCCGAATCTTAACAGTTTTTCCTTAACATCTTCCGGAATCGTCATATCGTCAGCATCCTGAACATCGTGTCCGTAAATGCCAAACGCCGGAAGGCCTTTCTGAGCATGCGTAGCAAGAACAGAGGCAAGGTAAACAGCCCCCGGTCTCTCAGTAGCGTTCAGTCCCCATACAGCCTTGATCGTCGTCGGATCCATATCCATAGTCTCTGATCCGTAGCACCAGCACGGTGTAACTGTCAGCGTGATGTCAACGCCTTCTTTTCTGAACTTGTCCGCACATGCAGCACTCTCGCCCACACGCCCGATCGTGGAATCAGCGATAACAACTTTAACCGGCTCGCCGTTTGAATATCTTAAATTTTCCTCAAACAGTTTCGCAGCGTTTTTCGCCATATTCATTGTCTGCTCTTCCAAAGATCCTCTTACATCGAGAACGCCTTTTCTTCCATCGATGGTAGGCCTGATGCCGATCACCGGATAAGAACCTACGTATCTGCTTTCTGCCATAGTAACATTCCTCCTATTCTTTGGCTTTCTAAGATTTATATCCTGACTATTATTATAATACTATTTTTTTTATTTGTCTCGTGATATAATAGAATAAAAATATAACGATATTCACTTTTTATACATAGTATCAGCTTTTGTATCTGTATGATTTTGCCTGCCGAGACAAGCCCTCAAAAGCGTTCTGCAGTCAGCGACCTTCCGCCAGCATGCGTCATGCCGGCCCGATAGAGAGGAACAAGAGATATGAAATATATGAATTACCGAGAAGAAAAAAAGCATGGAACATTTGATTTTCCAATGGAGTTTTACCATGTAGGACCCTCGCATCCCCGATACGAGATGTCGTACCACTGGCATATTGAATACGAGATCATCCGCATATTAAAAGGTGAATTTCTCATGACGATCAGCGAAGAAGAATTTCTTGCCAGAGAAGGAGATATCATCTTTGTAAAAGGCGGGCTGCTCCACGGCGGAATCCCAAAGGAGTGCCTGTATGAATGCATTGTGTTTAACCTTGACTCGCTGATGATTTCCAGCCTTGCCGGTGAACGTCTGCTGAAAAAGATCCGCAGCGATTCCATTCTGATCTTCAATC
>CALWFS010000220.1 GCA_944377705.1 uncultured Mediterraneibacter sp.
CAGAAATATAGTACAGCTTCTTTTTGCTGTCCGTGCGCTCCTTCTCTGACGCCATGTCCTGCACGATCGTGAGGAGCCCGCCGTAAATCTCTTCATTGGATGCCTGGGAAACCGGCTTTCCCAGATATGCCTCTAATCTTTCCTGAACATTCATGATAATCTCCTTTCGAAACATCATTTAAAACATTGCGCGCCGCATAACGTGCGGACTGTAATCTTTGTTTAGCATTATAATATGTTTTCTCGGATATTTCTTGCAATATTCTTTCTTTTCATTGTACAATACTATCAAAGCGAGGTTAATCTTATGAATATCAATGAATACCAGAATTACCATGAGACGAAATCCCACACCACTGCGGATTTCCCATACAACACCTATCTGTGCTCCATCCCCCGCGACTTCCCGGGCGTGCCCCTGCACTGGCACTCTGAAGTGGAGCTTATTGTAATAAAAAAAGGCAGAGGCATCGTGTCCTCTGATTTCCAGAAGCGCCCTGTCACATCCGGCGATATCATCATCATCCGTCCCGGACAGCTCCACTCTATCGAGCAGGACGCCAATTATGTCATGGAATACGAAAATATCATTTTCAGGCCTGATCTGCTCATATCTGGGAGCGATGACCTGTGCGCCGCGAAATATATCACACCGTTCATGGAGGGAAAGCTTCCCTCTGAATCCTATCTTACCCCGGCGCGCTCCTGGTATCAGCCCGTCTCTGAGTGCATCCGGGAGATCGACCTTCTCTGTGCAACCCGCCCTGAGGGATATCAGCTTGCGGTAAAGGGACATCTATTTCTGTTCTTTTTCCTGCTCATCTCCAACCGGCAGAAAAAAGAGACTGCATCTGTCTCGCAGACAAAGTCTCTTGAAAAAATGAAGACCATCCTGAAATATGTAGAAGAACACTATACTGAGCATATCACCATTGATGATATGGCATTGCTCACATATTACAGCAAATCCCATTTTATGAAATTTTTCAAGGCGCATATGGGTGTCGGGTTCATCGAGTATCTGAATGATTACCGCCTCACAATGTCAGAGCTCCTGCTCCGTTCATCAGACGATCCTGTCATAGAGATCGCCGAAAAATGCGGGTTTGACAATCTCTCCTACTTTAACCGCATTTTTAAGAGAAAATACGGTCAGTCACCGGGAAGATGGAGACAGACCCCCCTGGAAACCCCGTGAACAGACAGAGAAGAAATCTCTGTCCGTCAGATCACTCCTACTTTCCGAACCCGCAGTTCGGGAATGTACACACCGGGCAGTTCAGACACAGCCCGCCCTCTCCCAGCACGGAAAAATCGTCTGCGCGCAGCTCCTCTCCTGCTGCGATTCTCGGGAGCACAAGGTCAAAGATCGTCCTCTTTGCATACATCACACATCCCGGCAGCCCCATGACAGGGATGCATCCTTCGCTATTGTCTCTGTATTTGTACGCCAGCATGAACATGGCTCCCGGCAGCACCGGAGCGCCGTACGTAATAACCTTGTCCGATGCGTTGCGGATAGCGAGAGGAGTCCTGTCATCCGGATCCACGCTCATCCCCCCTGTGCACACCACCATATCAGCCCCCCTGCCGATCCACTCACTGATGGCATCCTCTACCATCTCAGGTCTGTCATCGCACAGCATATTCCCCAGTACTTCCACACTGTATTCTTCCAGCTTTTCCTTTACCACAGGGGTGAATTTATCTTCAATGCGTCCGTGGTAAACCTCACTCCCCGTAGTCACAATCCCGGCTTTCATCCTGTGGAACGGAAGCAGGCTGAAGATCGGCTCCTCACCACAGATGCGTTTCACCCGGTCCATCTTCTCTTCTTCGATCACCAGAGGCACGACACGCATTCCTACGATCTTATCTCCCTTTTTCACGGGAAAATCTCCGTGGCGTGAGGCAAGCACCATCTGCCCCATTCCGTTCACCGCATTTAATTTCTTTCTGTCAATCTTCAGAAGCCCGTCCGCTTCTGCAATCAGTTCGATCTTTCCCTCTTTCGGTTCCGACGCGCGCATATGTGATCCCTGACAGACCTGACGGAGGATCTCCGCCGCGTCATTCTCGTGAAGCATCCCTTTCTGCTTCTCCCACACATAGAGATGTTCCTTTCCTACTGAAAGAAGCACCGGAATGTCTTCTTCTGTCACCACATGTCCTTTCCGGAATACTGCATCCTTGACCACCCCCGGTATGATCTGGGTGATGTCATGGCACAGCACGCTTCCGACCGCATCTTCTGTCCTGATCAGTTTCATCTGTCTTCTCCTCCGTTCTTTCAGCCCGCCATCTGTTACGCCCGGATCGCATCCAGCTCTTTCATCCAGACCGCGGCGCAGGCATCGCTTGGCATCCTCCAGTCTCCCCTGGGCGAGAGCGCCACTGTACCCACTTTCGGTCCGTCCGGAAGACAGGACCTTTTAAACTGCTGGGAGAAAAATCTCCGGCAGAATGTTTTCAGCCACTTCAGGATCACTTCTCCATCATACTCTGCATCAAACGCTCTCTTTGCAAGCCGGAAAATCTTTGCCGGCTCATATCCGAAACGCAGCATATAGTAAAGAAAGAAATCATGCAGTTCATAGGGACCTACGAGATCTTCCGTCTTCTGGGCGATATCCCCGTCTTTGGGCGGCAGCAGCTCCGGACTCACCGGGGTGTCCAGCACATCGTAAAGCACATTTTTCAGCTCCTGATCTTTTGTCTCATCTGCCGCATATTTTACAAGGTGGCGTACCAGCGTCTTCGGGACGGACGCATTGACTCCGTACATGGACATATGATCCCCGTTGTAAGTCGCCCAGCCGAGGGCGAGCTCAGACATATCCCCTGTTCCGATCACCATGCCTCCTGTCCGGTTTGCGATATCCATCAGTACCTGGGTGCGCTCCCTTGCCTGAGAATTCTCGTATGTCACATCGTGTTCCTCCGGATCCTGACCGATATCCCGGAAGTGCACTGTCACTGCCTCTGCAATGGGGACCTCCTTGAGTGTCGCCCCTGTCTTCTTCGACATCTCGCAGGCATTCTGGTAAGTGCGGTCCGTGGTCCCAAAGCAGGGCATGGTCACTGCAATGATATCTTTCTTATCTCTTCCGAGCATGTCAAAGGCCCGGGCAGTCACCAAAAGAGCAAGGGTAGAGTCAAGTCCTCCCGAGATCCCCACCACAGCAGTCCTTGAATTTGTATGCGCCAGACGCTTTTTCAGCCCCATCGCCTGGATCGTCAGTATTTCCTCACATCGCTCCGCGCGCACATTCTCATCAGACGGAACGAACGGCATCTTCGGAAAAATCCTTGTCAGCTCCACATCTTCCTTTTCCACAGTAAACGGCACGCGCATAAGCGTCCCGTCGGGATCTGTCTGGAAAGTCGTATTCTTGCGCCTCTCACTGATAATGCGCTTCAGATCAAACTCTGAATAGATGATCTCATTTTTATATCTGCCCGCTTCTTTGAGCACGGCTCCATTCTCCGCAATAATATTGTGCCCGCCGAACACCACGTCCGTTGTGGATTCGCCTTCCCCGGCGTTCGCGTACACATACCCCGCGATCAGGCGGGCGGACTGGCCCGCGATCAGCTCTCTTCGGTAGGCATCCTTGCCGATCGTCTCATTGCTGGCAGAGCAGTTCACGATCACAGTCGCCCCTTCGATGGCCGCCTGTATGCTGGGCGGCACCGGGGACCATAC
>CALWFS010000221.1 GCA_944377705.1 uncultured Mediterraneibacter sp.
CTATGTACAATGCGCTGACGGGCAGAAATGAGCGTGTCGGGAACTGGGCCGGTGTTACGGTAGAGCGAAAGGAAAGCCTGATCAGGAAAGCTTATTATGACGGGGGAGAGGACCTGGTTGCAGTGGACCTCCCGGGAGCTTACTCCATGTCTCCTTTCACATCAGAAGAGAGCATTACCAGCAGTTATGTGAAACATGAAAATCCAGACGCTATCATTAATATTGTGGACGCGACAA
The DNA here is from genome assembly GCA_944377705.1 of uncultured Mediterraneibacter sp. Lineage (GTDB taxonomy): Bacteria > Bacillota > Clostridia > Lachnospirales > Lachnospiraceae > Mediterraneibacter. The sequence continues at coordinate 238 of CALWFS010000221.1, forward strand.
ATCTAAGCCGAAGCCTGTTTTTTACCACTCAGCTCCTTGAACTGGGAGTTCCGGTAGTGGTCGCTCTGAATAAGAGCGATATCACGGACAAGAAGCAGACGGAGATCGACGTGAAGCTGCTGTCTGAGAAACTGGGATGCCCGGTCGTCAGGACAATATCTACATCCTCAGGACACGAGGGGCTGAAAGAAGCTGTTGCTCAGGCGGCTGCCTTAAAAGGCAAAGGGCAGACAGCTCCCTATGTGCAGGCTGATATTGATCTGAAGGACAAAGATGCTGTGGAAGCGGCGGACAGGAAACGCTTTGAGTTCGTCAATGGGATTGTGAAGCAGGTAGAAAAGAGAAAGGTATTTACAAAGGATAAGAATTTCCAGGATAAGATCGACAGCATCATTACCCATAAGATCATTGGTATCCCGATCTTTGCGGCGGTTATTTTCCTTGTGTTCTACATATCACAGACAACGCTGGGAACCTGGGTCGCAGACTGGCTGGTAGGATGGATCGAAACCTTCCAGGGCTGGGTCGGAGGCCTGATGGAAAGTGCCAATCCTCTCCTGTACGCTCTTCTCGTTGACGGCATCATCGGCGGCGTCGGCGCGGTAATCGGTTTCCTGCCGCTTGTAATGGTAATGTATTTCCTGATTGCTCTTCTGGAGGACTGCGGATATATGGCGCGCGCAACAGTCGTACTGGATCCTATCTTCAAAAGAGTGGGACTGTCCGGTAAGTCCGTGATCCCTATGGTCATCGGAACAGGATGCGCAATCCCGGGCGTTATGGCTTCCCGTACGATCCGCAATGAAAGAGAGAGAAGAACAACGGCAATGCTTACGCCGTTCATGCCGTGCGGAGCCAAGATTCCCGTAATCGCACTGTTTGCCGGAGCGTTTTTTGCTGATGCATGGTGGGTATCAGCTACGATGTATCTGACAGGTATTGTGCTGGTTCTGCTGGGAGCGCTTCTCGTGAAGAGGATCACAGGTCAGAAATACCGCAAATCATTCTTTATCATCGAACTCCCGGAATACAAGCTCCCGAGTTTAAAGAGGGCGTGTGTATCCATGCTTGAGCGTGGGAAAGCATATATCGTGAAAGCCGGAACGATTATTCTGGTGTGCAATACAGTGGTACAGATCATGCAGAGCTTTAACTGGCAGTTCCAGCTTGTGGAAGAAGGCGCGGAAGGCACTTCTATCCTGGCAAGTATCGCGCATCCGTTTGCGATCCTGTTTATCCCGCTGGGATTTGGCGTATGGCAGCTCGCAGCTGCAGCGATCACGGGCTTTATCGCCAAGGAGAACGTAGTTGGTACTCTGGCAGTTGTCTATGGTGTTACGAACCTTATCGATACAGATGAACTGGCGCTTGTTGGAAGCGGAAGTGAAGTGGCTACGGTTATGGCACTCACAAAGGCAGCGGCTCTCGCATACCTGATGTTCAATCTGTATACACCGCCGTGCTTCGCGGCACTCGGAGCGATGAACTCGGAAATGAAGAGCGGAAAATGGCTGTTTGGCGGTATCTGCCTTCAGCTTGCAACCGGATATACAGTAGCATTCTTCGTATATCAGATCGGAACGCTTGCTACGACCGGTGCTCTTGGAACTGCCTTTGTTCCGGGACTGATCGCGATCCTGGTATTTGCAGCTATCATCGTATGGAGAATCCGTAAGTCAGATAAGGAATTCGCTGCAGAATACAGCCTGCATGCATAAGCAATAATCATGAAGGGTCAGCGGTGGACAGGGTTAAGGCTTTGTCCACCTCTTGACGTTGAAAAGGAAAGGACTCTGTTTATTATGGCAGATATTATTGTTATCATCATTCTTGTGCTTTTGATCGGAAGTGCAGTGGCATATATGATCAAAGCGAAGAAAAACGGCGTGAAGTGTATTGGATGTCCTGCCGGAGGAAGTTGTTCCGGCAGCGGGAAAACGCCGAAAAAGAAACTCGCCGGACGTGTTGTCGGAAGAAAGACCATGGAGATATCGGGAATGAACTGCGCTCACTGTGCGATGGAGGTAACGGAGATATTGAATCAGATCGACGGAGTGAGGGCGGAGGTCAATCTCTCAAAGGGCAGCGCCCGGATTTCCTATGACAGGGAAGTTGGAGATGATGTCTTGAAAAATGCAGTGGAAAAGATAGGGTATCGCGTTACCGGCATCTCTTAAAGATGGGAATGAGCGGAAACGCGCCGTGGAGAGCGCCGGATTTAAGGTTATAAGCATCACATAGAAGAAGGAACGGTACCGTGAGCAAGAAAGAACAGATCATAGAAAAATTGAAGGGAAACGGATGCCGCATCACAAAGCAGCGGCGTATGCTGATCGACATTATCCTTGAGAATGACTGCTCCAGCTGTAAGGAGATCTATTATAAGGCCCTGGAGGCTGATGAAAAGATCGGAGTAGCGACAGTCTACCGGATGATAAATGCTTTGGAAGAGATCGGCGCGATCAGCCGGAAAAATATGTACAAGGTGGAATGCTCCGACGACTGCGGGGCAGAGGGGGAAGGATGCAGGATCGTCCTTGACGATCACACTACATGCCATCTGTCGCCGGGGAACTGGAACAAAGTGGTCAGGGAAGGAATGCGGCGATACGGATATCTGAAAGATCAGAAGATCATGGAGATAAAAATTCAAAAATAGTACCGTCTCGTGAAAAATGTCGATAAAATTTATCGGTAAACGGTGTTAGAATTGACTACCTGAAAAACGTATTGTTATGATGTGACCGTAAACAAAAGATTTACATACTATTAACAAAGGAAGTGATATAGCTGTGAAACAACATAAATTCTGGGCATGGGCCGCGGTCTTTTGCTTTGTGATGGTATTTTATACGGGCTATAAGCACAAATAACAGACTACGAGGAGGTACTTATTATGTTAAGCGTTTCAACATTAAAGAAAATCGGGCTTTTTGCGGGCGGAGTCCTGTTCGGAACGGCAGGCGTGAAAGTCCTTTCCAGCAAGGATGCTAAAAAAGTGTATACAAACTGCACGGCAGCGGCCTTAAGGGCAAAGGACTGCGTCATGAAGACAGCTGTGACCATGCAGGAGAATGCAGAGGATATCCTTGCAGAGGCGCAGCAGATCAATGAGAATAGAGCGGCAGAGGAGGCTGCACAGGTGCAGGAGGATGCCGCTGCAGAAGATACCGGTGCGGATGATAACCAAAAAGAGAATGCGTAGCATGCTATGAAATTTATTATTAAACATGAGATAATAAACCGTCTCCGTATACATGTTGTCCAGGACAGGATGACTGATGCGGAGGCGGATGCTCTTTGCTGGTTTCTTGAAAGACAGGAATGTGTGACAGATGCAAAGGTATATGAGCGCACCGCAGATGCCGTCATCTGTTACCGGGGAGACCGGGAAGAGCTTTTGGGAGCGCTGAGAGCTTTCCGATATGAAAACGCGGTTGTGCCGGAAAATGTCATTTCCAG
>CALWFS010000222.1 GCA_944377705.1 uncultured Mediterraneibacter sp.
TTCCAGGTAATACCCTGCCGCGCGCTCATAGTCCGTCCCGGTCTGCCTGGTGCTCTTTCTCTTATTCTTTTGAAATTCGTTTTGCCTTTTTTCAGCCATATCTCCGCATGTCAGCCCGTTCCCGGTGAGCACCACTCTCGCCAATGCATCGTCATACCAGAAAATTTTTTATAAAAGTCCGTCTGTGGATCGGTGTGGGCCCCAAACGCCGGATCGCCTCTATGTGCTCCTTTGATCCGTATCCTTTATGCTGCGCGAACCCGTATCCGGGCAGAATCTCATCATACTGCACCATCAGTCTGTCCCTCGTTACTTTGGCGATAACGCTGGCCGCGGCGATAGACACGCTTTTGGCATCTCCCTTGATGATCGGCACCTGCGGGATACTGACATCCGGTATGGTTACCGCATCATTGAGAAGAAGTTCCGGGGTAACTCCGAGATTCGCAACAGCCTCCCGCATTGCCTCATAGGCTGCCCGGAGGATATTGATCTCATCGATCCTTGCCGGAGACACCATACCAACGCCCACAGCTTCTGCCTTTTCCATGATCTCATCATATAGCAGCTCCCTCCTGGCAGGAGAAAGTTTCTTAGAATCATTCAAATGCAAAATCTCACAGTCCTTCGGCAGGATGACCGCTCCTGCCACCACCGGGCCGGCCAGAGGTCCTCTGCCAGCCTCGTCGATCCCGCAGATCAGACTGTATGTACTGTACTTATGCTCATAACTTCGCATACCTTCCAGGCGCATGCGCTCTTTTTGCAGAGCTTCCTTCTTCTTCCTGTATGCGCTGATCAGCTTCTGCACTCCGGCGCGGTCATCAGAACTATACAACTCGCACAATACCTCCCTCTGCGCAGCATCCGCCTGTTCCAATTCTTCTTTTATCTGTGAAATACTTTTCTTATTCATGTTTGATCACTCCGAATTTATCGAGCGGCCAGATGCGTATCCACGCGCGCCCAAGCAGCTCATCCCTGTGGATCACGCCCACATTTGCGGAACGGCTGTCCTGACTGTTGTTCCGGTTATCCCCCAGCACAAAATACTCGTCTGGCCCCAGCGTGATCGGATCCGCCGCCTGCCCCGGATTATTCATGACTTCATTTCCGTAATGCTCATCGAGCAAAGCGCCGTTTATATATACATATCCGTCTATGATCTGCACGGTCTCTCCCGGCAGACCGATGATTCTTTTGATATAATATGTATTTTTCTCATACCGGTACGGAAACACTACGATATCATAGCGATTTGGGTCACGGAAGCGATAGGATATTTTATCCACGATGAGATGATCGCCGTCAGCAAGCGTAGTTTCCATGGATTCCCCGCTCACCTGGGTACGCTGCCCTACAAACGTAACTACAAAAAAAGATACGGCAGCAACAATCACAATAAATAAGATCAACCCCAAAAGTTCCCTGATTATGCCTTTCATTTATGTCTTCCTTCCTGTTAACCTTCCGGCTTTTCCAGGGTAATGCGCCCCAGCTTCCCGCCCCGGAAATCATCCAGCAGAATCCATGCCGCTTTCTCTGTATCCAGCTCACTTCCGCGAACAAGGCAGTGTCTGCTCTCTGCGATATTACTCAGACATTCGTAAGCATCTCCTGCAGCCGGGATACCATATTTTTCTTCCAGGGTTCCCGGATAATCGGTGCTTAAAAATTTGACCAGTTCAGCCGCCAGTTCCTCCGTCTGAAGGATCTCATCCTTAATGGAACCGATGAAGGCCAGTCTGAGGCCTACTTCCTGATCCTCAAACTTCGGCCAGAGGATACCCGGCGTGTCCAGAAGCTCTACGTTTTTATTCAGACGAATCCACTGTTTTCCCTTTGTAACACCCGGCTTATTTCCTGTCTTGGCGCATGCTTTTCCCGCAAGTGCATTGATAAAAGTGGATTTCCCCACATTAGGTATACCCACGACCATGGCGCGTACCGGTCTGTTCAGGATTCCTCTTCTGCGGTCTCTCTCCGTCTTTTCACGGCACGCCTCCTGGATAACGGACTGGATGGACTTGATACCGCCGCCTCTTTTGGAATTTACTTTCACTGCAGAATAACCTTTTCCCCGGAAATAGTCCACCCATTCATCATTGAGCGCCTCTTCCGCCAGATCCGCCTTATTCAAAAGGATAAGGCGCGCTTTATTCTTTCCCAGCTCATCAATATCCGGATTCCTGCTGCTCAGCGGAATCCTGGCGTCTACCAGTTCAATGATCAGATCGATCAGCTTTATGTTTTCCTGCATCATCCTGCGAGCCTTTGTCATATGCCCCGGATACCATTGAAAATGCATATATTTCCTCTCCATTCTTCCGCCCCGTCCGGCGATTCGGTTATTTTTGTTTTTTGTTATCTTCTACCCTGACCACCGCCAGTCAGAGAAGACCTCTGTCTTCTGACGGAGACACTACAAACCAAGCCTTGCCGCGGATGTCTTCTTTTCTGACATTTCCCGTGCCCGGATCCCTGCTGTCATCGCTCCTTGCGCCATTGTCTCCCATCACAAAATATTCGTCATCTCCCAGTTCAACCGGCTCCTCAGCAAGACCTGCATACTCGATCCCGGACACATGGATATCAGCATCCGCTTCTTCCCCATTGATCAGAACCTTGCCGTCTGTGATCTGTACGGTCTCCCCGGGGAGCCCGATAATCCGCTTCACAGAATCATGCCTGTCCCCATCCTGGGAAAAGGCAATAATATCCCCTCTCTCCGGTTCCTTAAAATGATAGACCGCCCGGTTAATGAGGACAACATCTCCATTCTTCAGAACAGGCGCCATGGAATCCCCGGCGACGCTCACCCGCTGTCCGAAAGCAGCTACAAGCAGCACTGCCGCCATACAGACGATCAGGATCTCCACGCCCCACAAAATAACATCTTTTGCGCTGATCCTGTCAGCAGGATCCTTCTCCTGTTCAAAGTGCAGTCCTCTCTTTTTTTCTGTCTCAAACCTGAGCCCGCCGCGTGTGCTCCTCTTTCTTCCCGCTCGGGGCTTCTTTCCATTCTTCCCACGCTTTTTCCGGAAATCCAAACCCTGCATACTCCCTCCAGATCAGACCTGCATATTTAAAAAGGGACAATATACAGTTCTGTAATTGTCCCTCTCATGATCAACTATTTTACTAATTCTTTTACCTTCGCAGCTTTTCCTACACGTTTTCTTAAGTAGTTCAGTTTTGCCCTTCTTACTTTACCTCTGCGGACAACCTCTACCTTTTCAACATGAGGAGAGTGGATCGGCCATGTCTTCTCAACACCGATTCCGTTGGATGTCTTTCTCACTGTAAAAGTAGCTCTTGCGCCGCCGCCCTGTTTCTTAAGGACAGTTCCTTCAAAAACCTGAATTCTTTCACGGTTTCCCTCTTTAATCTTCGCATGCACTCTTACAGTATCACCTACATGGAACTCCGGTACATTCTCTTTTAACTGCTCTGCTTCGATCTTCTTGATGATCTCGTTCATTTTGTGTGACCTCCTTCATATTTGACGTTCTTAACACATTTTGTGCCAGAGGACCATCGCTCTTCTTTTCACAACTGTTGTAGTTTACCATATTTTTTTGAGATTTTCAAGAGGGGATTTAGATTTTCTGCTTTTCCCACTGTAGGATTACAATACATGTGTTACAACTGAATAATTAAAAAGCGAGGATAGCCTCTTTTGTGTTATATTTGAATCG
>CALWFS010000223.1 GCA_944377705.1 uncultured Mediterraneibacter sp.
ATTGACAGGCTTGTTATGAGATAACTTGGCCTATCATATAAGGAGGTAAGATTGGAAATGGCAAACTTAAAAGTTACGTTAGTAAAGTCTACAATCGGCTCCATACCGAAGCATAAGAAGACAGTCGAGGCTCTTGGTCTCAGGAAGACGGGCAAGACAGTCGTACTGCCGGATAATGCAGCTACCAGAGGTATGGTACAGCAGGTTAGACATTTAGTGAAGGTTGAAGAAGAGGCATAAAAAAGATAAGGAGGTAATGTCATGGACTTATCAAACTTAAGACCGGCGGACGGTTCTAAACAGAGTGATAATTTCAGAAGAGGCCGTGGTCATGGATCAGGAAACGGTAAGACAGCCGGTAAAGGTCACAAGGGACAGAAAGCACGTTCAGGTGCTCCGAGACCGGGATTCGAAGGCGGTCAGATGCCTTTATACAGAAGAATCCCGAAGAGAGGATTCACAAACAGAAATTCCAAGACGATCGTGGGTATCAACCTGGGAGCGCTTGAGAGATTCGAAGACGGAGCGACAGTGTCTGTTGAGACACTGATCGAAAGCGGAATCGTTAAGAACCCGAGAGACGGAGTTAAAATTCTTGGAAATGGAGAGTTAACTAAGAAGCTTACAGTTCAGGCAAATGCATTCAGTGCAAAGGCTGCTGAGAAGATTGAAGCGCTTGGTGGAAAAGCAGAGGTGATCTAATGCTTAAAACAGTACGCAGAGCATTTCAGATAGAGGACATCAGGAAGAGGATTTTCTATACATTAATAATGCTTGTTGTTGTGAGGCTCGGGTCCGAGCTGCCTACACCAGGGGTTGATCCGACCTTTATTCAGGAATTTTTTGCACAGCAGACCGGTGACGCGTTCAACTTTTTTGAGGCGTTCACCGGCGGCTCCTTTACTAATTTTTCAATTTTTGCCCTGAGCATCACGCCGTACATTACATCTTCCATTATCATGCAGCTCCTTACCATTGCGATACCGAAGCTGGAGGATATGCAGAAGGAAGGAGAAGAGGGCAGGAAGAAGATCGCAGCGATTACCAGATATGTGACAGTTGCGCTGGCACTCATCGAGTCAACAGCACTTGCTGTAGGACTGGGACGCCAGGGTCTTCTTGAAGAGTATAATTTTGTAAACTGTGCGATTGTCGTATGCACGCTGACAGCCGGAAGCGCATTCCTTATGTGGATCGGCGAGCGTATTACAGAGAATGGTGTTGGAAACGGAATCTCCATCGTACTTCTGATCAATATCATCTCCCGCGTACCGAATGATTTTGTAACGCTTTATACACAGTTTATGAGCGGGAAGAAGCTTGCAATGGCAGCGCTTGCAGGGGTGATCATCCTGGCAGTGATCCTGGTTGTTGTTGTATTTGTCGTGATACTGCAGAGCGCCGAGAGAAGGATCGCGGTACAGTATTCTAAGAAGGTGCAGGGAAGAAAGACATACGGCGGACAGTCAACACACATTCCGCTGAGAGTTAATACGTCAGGAGTTATCCCTGTTATCTTTGCATCATCTCTGATGCAGACTCCGATCGTGATCGCCGGATTCCTTGGAAAAGGAAACGGCACAGGAATCGGAAGCCAGATCCTTGCAGGATTAAATTCCGGCAACTGGTGTGATCCGGACAGACCGATCTATTCCATCGGACTTCTGGTATATATCGTGCTCACTATATTCTTTGCGTATTTCTACACATCGATTACATTTAATCCGCTGGAGATCGCAAATAATATGAAGAAGAGCGGAGGCTTTATCCCGGGGATCCGTCCCGGAAAGCCGACAGTTGAGTATCTGCAGAAGATTCTCAATTACATCGTTTTCATAGGTGCATGCGGACTGGTCATCGTTCAGGTTATCCCATTTTTCTTTAATGGCGTGTTTGGTGCTCAGGTGTCCTTTGGAGGAACATCAATCATCATCATCGTGGGAGTTGTACTTGATACGATCAAGAAGATCGAGTCACAGATGCTTGTGAGAAATTATACAGGATTTTTAAATAATAAGGGAAGTAACATGACAAACAGCTTCCTTGGATATTAAGTCAGATAAAGCTCGCGCAGTTTTGCTCTTTAACGGGGAAAATGCCGCGGGCTCATGGCTTATATGAATATAAAAAGAACGGAGGTATGAGTTTATGAAGATCATCATGCTGGGCGCGCCGGGCGCAGGAAAAGGAACACAGGCAAAGAAGATCGCGGAGAAGTACGGGATCCCGCACATTTCCACGGGAGATATCTTCCGCGCGAATATCAAGAACGGCACAGAACTTGGCAAGAAGGCAAAGACGTATATGGATCAGGGCCTCCTCGTGCCGGACGAGCTGGTTGTTGACCTGGTTGTTGACAGGGTAAATCAGGAAGACTGCGCAAACGGATATGTGCTTGACGGATTCCCGCGCACTATTCCACAGGCAGAGGCGCTTGACAAGGCTCTCTCAGAGATGGGACAGAAGATGGACCATGCGATCAATGTAGAAGTACCGGATGAGAATATCGTAAACCGCATGTCGGGAAGAAGGGCATGTGTGGACTGCGGCGCTACCTATCATATTGTTTATGCTCCTACAAAGGAAGAGGGTGTCTGTGACAAGTGCGGCGGAAACCTGATCTTAAGAGACGATGACAAGCCGGAGACAGTGCTTAAGAGACTCGGCGTGTACCATGAACAGACTCAGCCTCTGATCGACTATTACACTCAGTCCGGCATCCTGAAAGAGGTTGACGGAACCATGGATATCAATGATGTCTTCGCGGAGATCGTGAAGATACTGGGAGAATGATCCGGATGGAAATTAAGCCGGGAGTACTTGTCAGATCAAAGGCAGGACGTGATAAAGGCCATGTGTATGCAGCAATTGATCTTGACGAAAAACATGTCTATGTGGCGGATGGTGCAGAAAGGCCTCTCCGCCATATGAAAAAAAAGAACACCAAACATCTTCAGCCTATATTGAAGATGAGAGTGGATGGGACGCCGGATGATACGGCGATCCGGAATGTAATAAGGAAATATGAGGATGCCTGCGGACGGAGAAGCAGGCTGTGATGAAAACATACCCCGAGGGGGACACGGCGGAAGATCAATACAAGGATACGCCGGAATCAGGAGGATTAAATATGTCAAAAGCTGACGTGATCGAGATTGAGGGAGTTGTTGTAGAGAAGCTCCCGAACGCAATGTTTAAAGTGGAGCTTGAAAATGGTCATATCGTTCTTGCCCACATCAGTGGTAAGCTGAGAATGAATTTTATCAAGATCCTGCCGGGAGATAAGGTGACATTGGAGATGTCTCCATATGACCTGAGCAAAGGAAGGATCATCTGGAGAGATAAATAATCGAAAGCAGCTGGCATTGAACACCTGATGAGCGAAAAATGCGAATCTGGTGAGAAGGCCCATCCGGAAACTTAGCGAGATTCTTTCGAGCTTAGTTGAATGGATGTCACAATGTATAAAAGGAAATTTATAGTTGACTTTAAAGTGCATTTGATGCTATACTGTCAGATGGTCACTATTGGGGTGGTGTGCCCAATTGGCCGGAAAATGTAGGCAGAGCAAAGAAGGGAAGGAGGATTTGACATGAAGGTTAGATCATCAGTAAAACCAATTTGTGAAAAATGCAAGATTATTAAAAGAAAAGGAAGCATCAGAGTAATC
>CALWFS010000224.1 GCA_944377705.1 uncultured Mediterraneibacter sp.
TATCAGCTTGCAAAGGCAAATGCTCTGGCGGAAAGAGAGGGATTTGCAAAGTTTGTATCCATACAGGGGCATTACAACCTGATCTTCCGGGAAGAAGAACGGGAGATGGTAAAGCTCTGCCGGGAGGATAATATTGCTATGACACCGTACAGCGCGCTGGCGGGAGGAAGGCTCTCCAAAGCTCCCGGGGAAACATCCAGGAGGCTTCAGGAAGACGACTATGCGAAGCTGAAGTATGACGGAACGGTGTCGGAAGACAGTGTGATTATTTCCCGCGTACAGGAGCTTGCGGCTAAACGAGGAGTGTCCATGACCGAGATCTCTCTGGCATGGCTGCTGACAAAAGTGACGGCTCCCGTAGTTGGCGCAACAAAGCTGACGCACGTGGACGGCATGGCAGAAGCGGCGGATATCTGCCTTACGAAAGAGGAGATTACCTATCTCGAGGAACCCTATGTTCCGCACAGGCTGGTAGGGGTTATGGCACAGAATACGGAGAAACAGGCAACAGAAAAGCATGTCTGGTCCACGGGCAGAAATGATTGAAAAATCTTCGGCGGAATGATATCCTCAATACGAGGTGTGTGATAATGGAAATAAGAGTGCTGAGATACTTTTTAATGGTTGCAAGAGAAGAAAATATCACAAAGGCAGCTGAACTGCTGCATATTACCCAGCCGACATTGTCCAGGCAGCTCATACAGCTTGAGACGGAACTGGAGACAAAGCTGTTTGAGCGCACCAGTCACAACCTCCATCTGACAGAAGACGGAATGCTCTTAAAACGCAGGGCTCAGGAGCTGGTACAGCTCGCAGATAAGACGGAAAGAGAGTTTAAGCGGAGAGAGGAACAGCTGTCAGGAAGCATTGCGATCGGAAGCGGTGAAACAAACAATGTACAGGTGCTTGCAGACATCATCCGTAAGTTTCAGGCGGAATATCCTTTGGTGCAGTATGATCTGTACACGGCAAATGCAGACGATATTAAGGAGCGGATTGACAAAGGGCTTTTGGATATCGGGCTTCTGATGGAGCCCGTGGATATTACAAAATACAGTTTTATCCGTCTGAAGCGTAAAGAAAAATGGGGGATTCTGGTGTCGAAAGATTCCGAATTATCGGAAAAGAGCACCGTCAGTCCGAAAGATTTGATCAACATGCCGGTTTTTCTGGCGCAGAGACCAATTCTCAGAAATGAAATAGAGGGCTGGCTGGGCGAATATTATGATCAGGTCCGTGTTATGGGAACATACAATTTGATCAATAATGCGGCGGTCATGGCTGAAAAAAATGTCGGAGCAGCATTTTGTTTCAGGCTGGAAAACAGGTATGACAATCTGAGATTTATTCCCCTTTCGCCCCCTTTGGAGACTGGCGCAGTGATCGTATGGAAAAAGGCGCAGGCTGTTTCACGGACGATGGACCGGTTTATTGATTATATCAAGCAGTATAAGGATATCTAGGCTGTCAGTTTTTTGAGGTGATATACCAGAAAGGCATGGCTCATGATGAAAAACAGGTATTAGACTTGTAATAACAGGAGTGTTATATTGTAGGCATCCGAAAGGATGCCGTTTTTTGTACAAAAATGAAATATGTCCGCAATGAGCGGCAGAGGAAAAAGGAGCAGAAAGAATGACCATAAACGAAGCAAGTGAACGCTATCAGATCCCTATAGAAATATTGAGGGAATACGAAAGCTGGGGACTGTGCGGCACAGTAAAGAAGGTGATGGGCGCATGGCAGTATGACGATCAGGATCTTGAGCGTCTGGGCCTTATCATGACTCTTCATGATATCGGTTTTCAGAATGACGAAGTGGAAGAGTATATGCGTCTTCTTCTGGAAGGGGAAAATACGGAAGCGCAGCGGCTGCAGATGCTGAACAGGCGGAGGGGTATTGCCCTTGACGAGATCCATCTCCGGGAGAAACAGCTGGACCGTGTGGACTACCTGAGATATAAGATCCAGCACAAAAAAGCGGGAGGAAAAGAGGATTAGGCGGATTATGAAAAGGAGTATGCGATGAAAAGGGCATTCTTACTGATACTGGGTCTCTTTTGTTCCATGTGCCTGCCCGCTTGTTCCGCATTTGGCGCGGGAGAAACACTGACGGAGAGGGAACCATCCCAACAGGAGTTCTTCGCCATGGATACTTATATGACGTTCTCGGCTTATGGCGAAGGCGCGGGGCAGGCGCTTCGGGAAGCAGAAGAGGAGATATACAGACTGGAAAGCGAGTGGTCAGTGACTGATAAAGGCAGCGAGATTTACCGGGTGAACCACAGCGGCGGAATGCCTGTGAGTTTAAGTGATGATACGGCAGAGATCATCCGGTTCGTCCTGGACATGGCAGAGGAAACGGGCGGAGCTCTTGATCCTACCATTTATCCAGTGGTCTCGGCGTGGGGATTTACGACAGACGAAAACCGTATCCCGAGTCAGGAGGAATTACAGACTTTGCTGGGCGAGATTGGTTATGACAAGGTGGAGCTTGACGGAAATCTGATCCGTCTTCCGGAAGGAATGGAACTGGATCTGGGAGCTGTGGGAAAAGGCTATGCCGGAGACCTGGCGGCAGAACTGCTGAAAGAAAACGGCGTCACGTCAGCCCTGCTTGATATTGGCGGAAATATCCAGGCTGTCGGGTCCCGTCCGGACGGAAGCGGCTGGAGGATCGCTCTGCGAAGTCCCTTCGGCGAAGGCCAGATCGGTGTCCTTGAGGTGTCGGACTGCGCAGTTGTGACATCCGGCAATTATGAGAGATATTTTGTAGGTGAGGACGGCAGAGAATACGGGCATATCATTGATCCGGAAACCGGATATCCGGCGGACAATGGAACGGCTTCAGTCACGATCATCGCTGAAGAAGGAAAAACAGCTGACGCTCTCTCCACGTCCATGTTTGTGAAAGGGCTTTCTGGGGCAGAAGAATACTGGAGAACCCATCGTGATTTTGACATGATCCTGATCACAGAGGACGGGCACATTTATATTACTGAAGGGATAGAAAGCAGTTTCACACTCAACAGCAGCTTTGCGAATATGGAGCTGCATGTGCTAGAGACCGCGGCAGATGAGTAAGAGGAGATTTACCATGAATACAAAACAGAAAATAAAAATCACAGCAGATGTGCTCATGACAGCAGCGCTCCTGTTCCTGATGCCCTATGAGATGGTGGGAGAAGCTGCGCATGAGTGGATCGGAGCGGCGATGTTCCTGCTCTTTATCCTTCATCATATACTGAACCGGAAATGGACCGGAAATATCGGAAAAGGAAAGTACACGCCATACCGTATTCTCCAGACTGTGCTTGTGGTCCTGGTCCTGATCTGTATCCTTGGATCTATGATAAGCGGAATCATTCTTTCCCGCCACGTTTTTGCCTTTCTGCATATCAGAGGGTTCAGCGGTCCGGCACGAGTCATCCATATGACCTGCGCTTACTGGGGCTTTGTGATGATGTCCCTGCATCTTGGCATCCACTGGGGAATGATGACAGGCATGGCAGGCAGGGCGTTTAAAAAACCTTCAATGGCGCGGAAATGGCTTGTCCGTCTGGCGGGAGCCGGGATCGCTGCATATGGAGTATGGGCATTTGTAAAAAGAGATATCTTAAGTTATATGCTGATGCAGGTGCATTTTGTGTTCTTTGATTATGAAGAACC
>CALWFS010000225.1 GCA_944377705.1 uncultured Mediterraneibacter sp.
TGCAACCAGGTCTTAAAACCTGATCGAACCTCGTCGGACTTTATTCTACCGGTTTGAACTGCCGTTTTATATCCGCGCCTTTATTTGGCGGTTACTTTTATTAATCGTTTTATTCTTTAAGTGCTTGAACAGTCTATTGTAAACTTAAATGCTGGTATCACTTTATTGGCAAAACGAATCTCTACAGCTTTGAACGCATCATTCTCTGATGGCCTGTTTACTGCAAAAACAATGCTATGTTTTGCTCTTGTACATGCAACATAAAACTTTGCTCTAGTTTGATTTGAACTGATTCTTGTTTGTTTTTCTATAAACGGCAGACATGTGCTAACCGGAACAATGATAACTCTTTCATAGGTTGCTCCTTTGGCACCACCATAATTGAAAACATCACAGTTATTACTAAACTCTATCTTAGTTTTTTTATCGTATCGCAGTATTACAGGATGATAATATTCACAATAGTCTTTAAGAAATGCAGTATCAATGATATAAACGCCTATATTCTCGGCATCTTGATTTTGCCTAACAGCGTAATTGGGTTCAATCATCGATTCTTTATCCCCGTGTATAGTATTAACAAAATTACAAATTTCACGGTTAAACCTTCTAGTGGTATTTGCATAAAAAATACTGCAAATACCGTCCTTATTTAGATTCTCAAAATAGTCCCTAATCTTTTCGTCTCTAAATTGACTGTTTTTGATGGAATTATTTGTTCGATATGTAGCCTGTTTATAATCACCAACACATGTTATCAGTATTCGTGACGAAAACAGAAGGTTAATAATTTCTAGATCCCAACCGGCATAATCTTGAAGTTCATCGATGAATATGTGAGAATAAATTTCTCCCATCCGTGTAAGAGCTTTTCCTTCTGAATGCACATTACATAAGTATGCCAATTGACTTACTCTATCCGGTACAATATCACCGATCTTATTTACAAAATATTGTACATGCGTTTGGTTATACCATCTAGGAAGTGGGGCGGTATTATAAAATGCAATAGAGCGCACGAAATTTTCCGGAAAAGTGACAGGTATTTCTTCCTTATAATGTTTGTATTTTAATTTTAGAGAACATTGATATGGCTTTATGAATTCTGAAAGCAAAAAACTATACCAAGATTTAATGATTAACTTGTCATCTAGAATCCCTTTATTCTGTTTTCTATATTCAGTTTCTAAAGAGCGAACACCTTCATTTGTGTATGAAATCAGCAAAACATGTTTATTGCCATTTTCTACAGCTTCTTTTGCTTCAGAACAAATTGAATATGTTTTTCCATAACCTGCTGCCGCAAATATAACACGGTTATTCATCTACATCGCTCCTGTGTTTATCAGCAATTCCAATGGCCTCCAAAATATATGTAGGGTATTTAATCCTCTTTTTGCTAGTGAGGACACGCATGCTCCATTCAGTTTTATTCCCTAGCATAAAATTCTTTATGCTTTCTATATCTCGACTTTCAATATCTTTTCCATAGTATACAATCGCTTTAAATTCCTCGAAATTATCAAGATTCACTGCAAGTACAGAAGGCTCAAGTGTATTCAAAGAGTTATCAGACTCTACGCAAAGAGTGACCAACTCCCCGTATTTTTTGTATCGTTCTTTTACTTTTTGGACATTTCCATCATTATCAGTAACAATTGTTATGGGCTTTTTTATAAGTGATGAAAGTTCACAGTATCTTTGAAATGCCAGGCTATCAACTGTAACCACATCAATTCCTGCTTCTATTGGCTGCTTGCCATAATTGTCGATATATGCCCTTTGAACAATCAACTCATCGGCTGGCCCTTCAACTAATATCGCATGATTTGCCAACAAGATGCGTAAAGTGTTATATCCCGGAAGTTTGAGGAAATAATCGTATGTATCCTGACTTAACATTTTAAACGGAATTATGCCGTTGTTTGCTACTAAATGCAGGTATTGTAGACCTAATTTATTAGCAACGAAACTACTGTGAGTTGAAATAAACAACTGTTTTTCTTTGCTCTCTGATAATTTGGATATAAGAACAGACATGTTTGCATATGAAAGATTATTCTCGGGTTCTTCAATAATCAGAATATCAACATCTGAATTTTGAAGTAAAAAAATCTCTGATTTAAACATGTTTTGAGTTCCAAGGCCAGAATTTTCCAGCGGAATACCATCTAGCGAAATAGACATATCTCCCTTCCATTCATCTATTCCACTTTCTCTTAAGTTTAAAGTTATTACTTTTCCGTCAAAACTATGGCTTTGCTGCAACTTTTCATTAAGTCTTTTCACTGCTTGGTTATCAGTAAATTCATGCCGATTAGCTCTATATGCGTGACGAAGCTCCGTCATATCTTCTTCTGTGAGATATTCATTTATGCTTCCAGAAACAAACCGACTTAACACAGGACCGTAATCCCGTTTTGTTGTGTCTATACAGGCCACTTTTTTAGCAGTTGTCTGCGCATAGTATTCCGGTATTGCAAAAGATCTAAAATTAACTTTATAATATTCTATGGGAATGTCTTTAATTTTGCCATCGGATAAAAGTTGCTTATAGACAGTGGAATACTGTGTGTCAAATAATATTTCCACCTTGACACCTTCAGTATCCTCATGAAGCGAATTATTCGTTCCTTTATATACTTTTGTGGAAATCTCATCTTTATCCGGAGCTGAAAAATAAGCTTCTATTTCGATAGTAGGTAAAGCCGGTGTATTACCTGCTTTAATGGCTTCTATAAAACCTTTACGTACGTTTGTATTAAACCAATCAAGATTTACTCGATTTGCAATATTGCTACCACCGATCTTACCAGTTAATACCATTGATAGTGCTTCTAAAATTGTAGTTTTTCCAGAATCATTCTCACCGACAAAAATATTCATAGTGTCATTCATCTCAATGATAACATTCTGAAATAGTTTATAATTAATAATTTTCAACTTACTAATTTTGAGCATCATTTACTCCCTCGCTTATGCGTTATTTTCAATTTCAGCTTTAGGATGCTTTTCCATTTCTAGCCGTAACACTTAAATAAATCGCTACAATACATAAATCATCTATCTATCAACAATATCCCTGTAGGCCACCAGTATCACATTTCCCATCTCACTTGCCCGATCGGTGCAGCCTTTAGTGAAGCCGATTTTGGCAAAGAGGTAGTAGTGGACATTTTTATAGGGGAACAGTTCACTGCGCTTTACGAGGGTTTCCAAAACGCCGAGATCTACTTTCTCATTCGTCCATTTGCACTCCCCGAAAAGGGCGGTGCTTTTATCCTGTTCGGCGAGAATATCAATTTCAGTCTGACGTTTTTCTTTGGGATCGTTGCCCCACCAGCGGCCGAGAGAGGAAAACTCCACCGGGCATTCGCCGGAAAGCAACAACTTCCAGAGATACTGCTTGCAGATTTCCTCAAACACCTTGCCCATATAGTCGGACAGATGCGGCTCGATGCGCTTGTATGCCAAATCGGCAGCACCACGGGCGATGATCGAATTGTTTTCCGGTACAAAACGATACCAAAAGCGGAACATATTGTCCGCAATCGAGTAAATCGCTTTTCGGGACGCCTTTTCCCCATAGGGCGTCTCTTTTTCGATAATGCCGAGGGAAATCAGGTTTTTCAC
>CALWFS010000226.1 GCA_944377705.1 uncultured Mediterraneibacter sp.
ATCTACATCATCGACATGCGCCCTTTTGATCGTCTTCTCGCTCCTCTTATAATACATGAGCTTTCCGATAGACACACCGCCGAATACACTTTTACCGCTTATCGTAATCATGGCCTGCTTCTCCTTAAACTAATTATAAATTTTCTTTGAAGAATGCCTCTAATTCTGCGATTGCTGTATCTTCATCTGCTCCTTCTACGGTGATTGTAACCTCTTCTCCGGTCTTTACACCCAGACCCATAACACCAAAGATCCTCTTTGCATCAGCTGTCTTGTCACCTTTGGTAATCTTAACAGCTGACTGATATCCCGCCGCCTGCTTCACAAGAATGCCCGCCGGTCTTGCGTGGATTCCCTCCGGATCTGTAACCACGTATTTGAATTCTTTCATAATTGTTTGTCCTCCTTTAACTTCATGATTCTGTTATCAGTATATAACACATCCACTGAATTTTCAATTGCTGTTTCAGCTGGAAACCGCAATTTGTTTCATTATTTAACAGAGTCTTCCGGCAAAGGCGGTCCGCATCAATTCCTCAAAATAAAGACTGTGATCAGCTGTTAATTAAATAAGGGGGTGGATAAATACCTCTCTCCTGTATCCGGCAGGAGCGCGACGATCGTCTTTCCTTCATTTTCCTGTTTCATAGCTTCCTGAATCGCAGTGTGCAGCGCTGCCCCCGACGTGATTCCCACAAGGATCCCCTCTGTCGATGCCAGAAGCCTTGCGGCCGCATAAGCTTCCTCTTCTCTCACCTGCCTGACAGCATCATAAACTTCTGTGTCAAGGATGTCCGGCACAAATCCGGCCCCGATACCCTGCAGCCCATGAGGCCCCGGCTTTCCTCCGGAAAGGACCGGAGAGCCTGCGGGTTCCGCCGCTATGACGCGGATTTCCGGCTTCTTTTCCTTCAGGTAATGTCCCACTCCCGTCACGGTTCCCCCGGTCCCCGCCCCGGCAATAAAAATATCTACAGTCCCTTCCGTATCCTCCCAGATCTCAGGTCCCGTGGTCCGGTAATGAGCTTCCGGATTCGCAGGATTTACAAACTGTCCGAGTATCACGGCATTATCAATCTCCTTTTCCAGTTCAGCCGCCTTCTCGATGGCGCCCTTCATGCCTTTTGCGCCTTCTGTGAGAACGATCTGCGCCCCATATCCGAGCAGCAGCTTCCTCCTCTCTATGCTCATAGTCTCCGGCATGACAAAGACCGCCTTATACCCTCTGGCCGCAGCTACGCTGGCAAGACCGATCCCAGTATTGCCGCTGGTAGGTTCAATGATCGTCGCGCCCGGCTGTAACCTTCCCGTCTTCTCCGCGTCTTCGATCATACTGAGGGCTGCGCGGTCTTTCACACTTCCCGCCGGATTAAAATATTCCAGCTTGACAATGACCTTTGCCTTCAGTTCATTTTCTCTTTCAATATTTTTCACTTCCAGGAGAGGAGTTCTCCCGATCAGTTCTGTCACACTCTGATATACTTTCATTTTTTATCCCTCTTTCTGCCATAGTTTTTCATCTTCTATCCCTGTCTCTTTCAACATTATACTCTATATCACACTGCATCCAGCGCCTGTCCGAGATCCCAGAGGATATCGTCAATGTGCTCCGTACCGATGGACACCCTCACTGTGTTCGGACGGATTCCGGAAGCAGCCAGCTCTTCCTCTGTCATCTGGGAATGGGTGGTGCTTGCAGGATGGATAACCAGAGATTTCACATCCGCTACATTTGCCAGCAGAGAAAAGATCTCAAGACGGTCGATAAACCTCTTCGTATCCTCCTCTGTGCCATTGATCTCAAATGTAAAGATCGATGCTCCTCCCTTCGGGAAATATTCCTTATAAAGATCATGATACAGACTGTCAGTGAGAGATGGATGGTTCACTCTGGATACCTTCGGATGGGAAGCCAGAAACTCCACCACCTTCTCTGTATTTTCAATATGCCGCTCTACTCTCAGAGAAAGTGTCTCCAGCCCCTGGAGGAAAAGAAACGCGTGAAGCGGAGCCACGGCCGCTCCCATATCTCTGAGGAGGACTGCCCTGATTCTTGTTACAAATGCTGCCGGTCCTGCCGCATCTGCAAAAGATACTCCGTGATAGCTTGGGTCTGGCTCCGTGATCTGCGGATATCTCCCGAAAGCTCTCCAGTCTGTCCTTCCACTCTCTATAATCACTCCTCCAAGAGCCGTTCCGTGTCCGCCTATAAACTTAGTCGCTGAATGTACGACGATATCCGCTCCATACTCAAAAGGTCTGAGCAGATACGGCGTGGCGAATGTGTTGTCCACTACGAGCACGATCCCGTGTGCATGGGCAGTCTCGGCAATGCTCCGGATGTCGGTAAGATTTGCATTCGGGTTGCCGATCGACTCGATAAACACAGCCTTTGTATTGTCTCTGATCGCAGCTTCAAAGCTTCCCTCCTCGTCCGGATCAACAAATGTGGTCGTGATGCCCTGATCTCTCAGCGTATGCTCAAGAAGATTATAGGATCCGCCGTAAATGTACTTTGAAGCAACGATATGATCGCCCGCTTTTGCCAGATTTTGAAATGCATATGTGATTGCCGCTGCTCCGGAAGCCACTGCCAGCGCAGCGCTGCCTCCCTCCAGCGCGGCAATGCGGGTCTCAAACACTTCCTGGGTAGGATTGGTCAGCCTTCCGTAAATATTCCCCGCATCTGCCAGGCTGAATCTATCCGCCGCATGCTGACAGTCACGGAAAACGTAAGATGTCGTTTGATAGATAGGCACTGCCCTGGCATCTGTCGCCGGATCCGGCCTCTCCTGTCCTGAATGCAGCTGCAATGTTTCAAATTTTAAGTCCTCTTTCATCCTGTTACCATCCTTTCCCATTCTTTTTATCAGGTTTGTCTTTATCAGATATAATACATAATCGTGCTTTTTTCCAGATTGCTGCGGTACTCCCTGACAAGGCTGCCAAGTGTCTTTTCCTCGAGAAACTGATTGACCCTTCTGTCGATCTCATCCCAGAGAAGGTCCCTGAGCGCTTCCTGAACCGGATCACGCCCGTCCTCGCCGGCCTCTTCTGCAATGGAAAATTTCCCCTCCAGCGCTTCCAGAATTTCTTTCACCGTGATATCATCCATATCCCTGGCAAGCCGGAATCCTCCGTTAGATCCCTTTACTCCGATCACGATTCCAGCCCTGCGCAGCATCCCAAATACCTGTTCCAGATAATTCAGCGACAGCTTCTGCCGCTGTGCGGTCTGAGCAAGAGAGATTGCCTCCCCCGTTTCATTCGCGGCAAGGTCAACCAGCGCGCGCAGCCCATATCTTCCTTTTGTTGACAGCTTCATCTGTGCATCATACTCCTAATTCCTACTTTTTTGATATGTATTATATAATATAAGTTATACCAGCAAATCCCCACCATGTCAATATAAATTAAATCTGGATTTGCCGGGGAGCCTGAGAGTGAGTAAAGGGTCCGAAAACACCGAAGCAATATATTGAAGACGTATTCAGAGCGTGTACGGCGGTGACTTGGAGTAATCTGCTGGAATATCTTAACGCCGCACTCCCTGCCGTTTAGCACTTTCCCAGATTACGGAACCGGAACCTGAGCCATATCCCCGCCCGCCGCGAATACGTCTTAAA
>CALWFS010000227.1 GCA_944377705.1 uncultured Mediterraneibacter sp.
GTATGCCAGAGATGCTCTTCCGCCATGCTTTCCGGAACAGACCAGAAGGAGGCGATCGCTTCCGGGGCTTACGGGGTGAAATGCGCGCTAGAGGGCGAGACCGGGAAAATGGTCGCTTTTTGCCGAGTGCCCGGAGAGGATTACCGGGTGGATTATGTGACAGAGGATGTAAATCAGATCTGTAACCAGGAGAAAGGGGTCCCGGCGGAGTGGATCACGGAGAATGGTTCGGATGTGGGAAGAGAGTTTATCGAGTATGCCCTCCCCCTGATCCAGGGAGAGGTGAAGGTGCCGCTCAAAGACGGGCTGCCCCTCTTTGCATACAGGAAATAAGCCGGGATCAGCAGAGCTGTGTGGCGCGGTAAAAATCGATTATAATTTTCTGAGACCATGCTGAAAGATAAGAGAAGAAAGGGGACGGGAAAATGAAATTGGGTATCATACGCTGCCGCCAGACAGAAGATTACTGTCCGGGTACCGGCGATTTTAAAGCAGTGAGAGAAAAGAGAGGGATTTTTTCCGATGTGGAGGAAGAGATTGAGATCATCGGGTTTATCAACTGCGGCGGATGTCCGGGAAAGAAAGCTGTGCTCCGCACAAGAGAGCTGATTAAGAGAGGCGCGGATACCATTGCCTTTGCCTCATGTATCCAGAGGGGGAATCCCATAGGCTATCCCTGCCCGTTCGCAAAGAAGATGAAAGAGATCGTTCAGATCGAGGCAGGGGATTCTGTGAAGATCCTGGACTATACACACGAGTGAGAAGATAAAACAACTTCCTTCTGCATAAAATGAACCATCCCCTATTGTGAGACTGAGACCTTCATGAGGGAAAAAACGGGGAGAAATGATTGCAGAAGGAGAGAAAGATGAGCCAGAAAATAGAAAATATCCTGAATCTGGCGCTGGACGCCACGCCGGAAGAACGGGAACGATCCGAAGAGCTGGAGATCGGTTATGACCCGGTATCAAGAGAGTGGGAGCTGATCGTAAAATATTCCGGCACGCTGGAAGCGGTCAGAGAGGTTGCCGTGTCTGTGACAGAGCTTATGAACGGATATGCAGTGGTCGTGATCAGGGAGGACAGGATCAACGAACTTGCGGGTTTTGCGGAGATCGAGTTCATCGAGAAACCAAAGAGCCTGTATTTTGAGGCGGAAGTGGGAAGGCAGGTGTCATGTATTGATACCGTACAGTTCCCGCCCTATTCCCTGAGCGGGAGGGGGACACTGGTGGGGATCATCGACAGTGGGATTGATTATGCAAACCCGGCATTCCGCAATGAAGACGGCACCACACGGATCGTGTCGTTGTGGGATCAGACACTTTCGGGCAGACCGCCGGAGGGATATGCATCCGGAACGGAATATACGAGGGAAGAGATCAATACAGCGTTGGCGGAGACAGACGAAGGGGAGCGGTTTCGGATTGTTCCCAGCCGGGATATGAGCGGACACGGGACGGCTGTGGCTGGGATCGCCGCGGGAAACGGCGCGGGCAGCGCGGGGCAGCGGTATCGGGGAGCTGCGCCGGAAGCAGAACTGATCGTAGTCAAGATGGGCATACCCCGGACCGAGGGATTCCCCCGTACAACGGAATTGATGACAGGGGTGGACTACGTCATCCGTAAAGCGCTTGATATGAGAATGCCGGTGGCTGTCAATATCAGTTTCGGAAATACCTACGGCTCTCATGACGGCACTTCCCTTGTGGAGCGGTTTTTAAACGATATCTCTGATACATGGAAAAATGTGATCTGCATTGGCAGCGGCAATGAAGGAACTACCGCGGGACATGCGGCGGGAAGAGTGTCAGATGAAGAAGAAAAAGTGGTGGAACTGGCTGTGCAGGAGCTGGAGCCTGCCCTCAATGTGCAGATATGGAAATCCTATGTGGATGAGATTGATATATCGGTTGTCAATCCATCGGGGATCCGCGTAGGACCCTTCCGGGAGATCCTGGGACCGCAGAGATTTGTCCTGGGAGGGACAGAACTTCTGATCTATTACGGTGAGCCTAAACCATACAGTGTAAAACAGGAGATCTATCTGTCGTTTATTCCCCGGCAGTCCTATATAGACAGCGGGGTATGGCAGATCGTGCTCACACCCAGGAGGATCGTGGACGGCAGCTATCAGATGTGGCTGCCCGCCCAGGCGGCGCTGAATGTAGGAACTGCGTTTCTGCTCCCCAGCAGTTCCTCAACACTTACGATTCCTTCTACGGCGGCACTTGTCATCACCGTGGCAGCATATGATGCAAGAACATTTTCCTATGCAGACTTTTCCGGGAGAGGTCCCGCAGCAGTCTATGAAGGGAGCGGAGTGCCAAAGCCAGACCTTGCCGCGCCCGGAGTGGGAGTGACAGCGCCCGTGCCCGGGGGCAGCTACCGGGAGTTTACAGGGACGTCTTTCGCCACACCGTTTGTCACCGGGAGCGCGGCGCTTTTGATGGAGTGGGGGATCATCCGGGGAAACGATCCCTATCTCTACGGGGAGAAGGTGAAGGCATACCTGCGCAGAGGGGCAAGAGAACTGCCGGGATATGACGAGTGGCCCAACGCCCAGCTCGGATACGGCGCGCTGTGTGTGCGTGACAGCCTGCCGGAGGGAATTTGAAAATAAGATTCATTGTCTGAATGCTTGAAGAATATTCTGCATTTTTGTATAATAAGCTTCGGACCCAAGATTTTGAGATGGCAATTGGCCATCCTGAAGACATAGAAAAATACCTGCCGGAGAAAGAGGTGACATCATGGGTACATACTGTCTGGCGGTCTGCGAAGACGATAAAATGATACAGGAAGAAATCTGCAGGCTCTGTGGCGAGATACTGACAGAAGCCCAGATTCCTTATGAGATCAAAGCGTTTTCCGATGCGGATGAACTGGAACGGTTCCTTGAGGTGCGGGGGCAGGTTTTTGACGTGCTGCTCCTGGATATTGAGCTGGGAAGAAAGAGCGGGATGGAACTTGCAAAAGAGCTGCGTATCAAAAAAGACAGAGTAAGCATTATTTTCCTTACCGGCCATGAAAAATATCTCAGGGAGGGGTACAGCGTACAGCCGGTCCAGTTCTTGCTGAAACCGTTAAAAAGAGAAGAACTGGCGGAAGCACTCCATACGGACTGGGAATTGAACCACAGGCCAAAGACCGTGCTTCTTCAGAAAGGGAGCAGGAGTTTAAGCCTGCCCCTGTCCTCTGTCTGCTGGGCGGAGACCAGCGGAAACCACAATATCCGCATTATTTTTGAGGACAGGGATGAGGAGTTCCCTATGTCATTATCAGAATTGGAAATCCTGCTCCCATCGGGACAGTTTATTCGATGCCATAACAGTTATATAGTCAGCCTGAAACATGTGAGAGAATTTAAAAAGTCTACTCTTTATATGGACAATGGAATAGAACTGCCGGTGGGACGGAAATATTATAAAAGTGTCCAGGAGGCATTTGTCTCCTTTATCAACCAGTAGAGAGACTGATCGATCTGTCGGGGATCCTCAGGGCAGTCTGTACAGTATAGACTCCGTCATCTGTGTAGTGATAAATGATCGTGCTCTGGTATTTCCCCGCAATCTCTTTCATCTGTCTGAATCCAAATCCATGGGACAGAGAGTCCT
>CALWFS010000228.1 GCA_944377705.1 uncultured Mediterraneibacter sp.
TACCTGTCCCCACGACTCCTTCAAGCACTTCACGAACACAGGTTTTGTTCCGGGCAACTCCGTTCATCAGTTCGTTAACATCTGCCCAGCCGTGCGCGTCCAGGCTGATTCCGATCACTTCGGGATGATGACGCAGGATCAGACTCAGATACTTGCTTAATTTGTTATAATTCATGTTCTCCATCACCTTATTCCTTTTAATGATAATTCTATCTCCAAATAATTTTTTGTAGTAGTTCTAAAGATTTTTTGCTATTCTATTTTTTCACACATATATTGTACTCCTATCCGCCTAAAACCGGTTTTATCCATCTCTACCGTTTACTCACTGCATCTTGCTGTAACTTGAAAGTAACAATTGTTATTCGTCAATTCTGAAAAACCACTGCCATTTAAATCATTTCATGAGTCATTTTATTCCAAAATATCACCGTAAGTGACCAGCACCACATTCCCCATCTCCTCTGCACTTCGCCTGCATTCCTCCGCAAATCCATTCTTCCCGAACAGATACAGCCACACTTTCTTATAATGGAACATCTGACTTCGCTTCACAAGCTTATCCAGCACTCCGGTATCCACTTTCTCATTCGTCCACTTGCACTCTCCGAACAGAGCAGTTTCATTGTCCTGCACTCCCATGATATCAATTTCTGTCTGAGTGCGCGTAGCCGGATCAGTTCCCCACCAGCGTCCCAGATCCTTGAACTCTACCGGAGACTCTCCGTTTAGCAGGAGCCGCCAGAGGTACTGCTTACAGATTTCTTCAAAAACTTTTCCCATATAATCCGGCAGATGCGGTTCGATCCGTTTGTATGCCAGATCCGCAGCGCCTCGTGCGATAATAGAGCTGTTTTCCGGTACAAATCGAAACCAGAATCGGAACATATTGTCATCAATTATATAAATCGACTTTCGAGAGGCTTTTTCGCCATATGGCATCTCTTTTTGCACAATACCCAGATTGATCAGATTTCTCAGATAAGTCGAGCATACGCTCGTATCCTCTCCCACTTTTGAAGAAATCTCCGCCATCCGGGAAGCGCCAGTCGCAATTGAGGTAATAATTGCATTATACAGAGCTGGCTCTCTTACCTCCTGTTTCAGCAGATTTTCCGGCTCTTCAAACAGAGAAGAGATTGGATTCAGAAATGTGTTTTTTATATTATCCTCCACGCTTAATCTGTCATCCATCTGAAGGAGATACTGCGGAGTCCCGCCCACGATACCGTAAATCAGTGCTTTATCTTCATCAGAAAAATTCTTAAAATACTGACAGGTGTCCACAAAATCAAAGGGCTGAATTTTCATCTGCGCTGTCCGCCTGCCATATAAAGGAGCTTTGTATGCAAGGACCTGATCTTCCATATATGACATGGACGATCCGCAGAGTATCAGCATCAGCCTGGAATTTTCTTTATATTTATCAACCAGAAGTTGGATTGTAGAGGCAAGGCTTTTGGAAGAGCGTGCCACATAAGGATATTCGTCGATCGCAAGGATCAGCCTCTCATTTTCAGCTAACTTAAATACATACTCCAGAGCCGCCTGAAATGTAAGAAAAGCCGTATCTGTCTGGAGTCCTGTTTTATACTCCAGAATATTTCTGCTGAAATTTTCAAGATTCTGTTTTTCATTACTTTCCACGCCCATAAAGTAGACTGCCTTTTTATCTTTTATGAACTCATTTATAAGCGCAGTCTTTCCTACACGACGCCGTCCGTAAATCACCGCAAACTCAAATTTATCAGAGGTATATAATCGGTTCAGTGAATCCAGCTCCCTCTCTCTCCCAATAAACATTCTTCTGCCTCCATTTGATATATTGCCTTTAATATATCACTTAGATTCATCTTAGTCAATTACGATTTACTAAATTATAATATAGTAAAAAAGAGGTTCCTGCATCTTCCGCTTCCCGAAACAATACAGGCACCCCATTTCCCTTATTTCCCTATTCTCTCTCCAGTATCTCCACCGTCTTCCGATCCCGCCTCCCCTTATAATACTTCTCGATCACCCTCGTAAACACTCCCCCTCTTCCCTCCGCCGCTTCAAACAGTGTCATGCACGACAGCAGCTTCAGGTCATCCGGGCTGCCGAACACGCGATGAGGATCATCCGTATCCAGTTCCAGCAGAGCCTCACTGATCTTCCTCAGGTTTCCTCCCAGATACGGGTCGTTCAGAAAATCTTCTGCTTCCTTGAGATCCTTGATCGCATAATATGCAGACATGCTGCTGAATCCCAGCCCGCGGATCTGCGGGAAGATATACCACATCCAGTGACTCTGTTTGCATCCGTTTTTGATCTCCGCCAGAGCGGTGTCAAAGTCCCGCCTCTGCGCCTCCTTAAACCGCTGCGGATCACTCATGGTTCTCAGCTCCTTATATCCTTATATCCTTATCATTTATTCTTTTACAGTCCGTTATTATAGATATCATTGAGCACCGCCTGGGCATGTTCCATCTCTTTCTTCCGTATGATCTCATCCCTGTCGCTTAGGATCGCCAGCATCTCATCCACCAGATCCTCGATCCGCGGATTTGTCACACGGTAGAGATATCCCAGCATCCTTGTTGCGGTGTAATCTGTGTTCATATTTTTATACGCGATCTCTGCGCAGAACTCCTTCGGGTAGCCCCTGCTCAGCAGGAGTCTGTACAGCTCGTCTGTTCTCTCCGACGCCATTTTCTCACACCTTTACTTTCTCGAACCGGTATTTCTGCCTGATGTCCGGATACTTTTCCCTGTCCACCTCGCTCATAAACATGGCATAGGGTCTTGCGCACACCTTAAACGGCGCATAGAGTGCCTGGTAAATGACCAGCCGCTCTCCGGTTTCTGTGTGCTGGGCGTAAGCAAGCACTTTATACAGATATTCCGAGGTGTCGGCGGACACCCACTCTCTCTTAAAATGCTGCACAATGTCTCCCACACAGATATCCCTTTTCAGTTCTTCCTCATCTGCCTCCGGCTCCGGTTCAGGCTCTGTATCCAGCTCCTGATATTCCTCTTTGTCCAGAGAAATCGGCACGCCGGATTTTCCTATGATATGGACACCGCCGTACCATGTTCCCTGGATTTCGAAAATATCTCCGATCTCGTACTCGGAGCTGTACTCGTCGTTTTTCTTTATAATTCTGATCCTGCTCATTTTGTCACACCTCTCATCACAAAAATCCCGTCGATAATCATTTCAGAACCCTTTTTAAATTATTTCGGAAATCCTTTAAAAACATTTCGGAAATCGTTTCAGAAATATGTCAGAAATTTACTCAGGAAAGGAGCTCCCTCACCATCGCCCCGTCAAATGTCACGGACTCCACATGGTCTACCTCGATCTGGTACAGTGCGTTCGCCGCGATATGCTCTGCCGCCTGCTCCAGGTCGCGGATTCCGCTTGTATCTCTATGTAGATCAATGACCGCATCCAGTCCTTCCGGCGTCAGGGTGCATTCCTTCTCCTGCATACCGATCCGTTTTAGCACTTTCGGGAGCGCGTATTTGGAGAAGATGACCTTCTTTTCCTCTGCAGTGTAATCCGGGATATCAATCACTGCG
>CALWFS010000229.1 GCA_944377705.1 uncultured Mediterraneibacter sp.
TCCGCATTATGGACAACGTGCTCAGATATTTATGCGTGAAACAGGAAGCATAAGCGGAAAGAGGTATATATGAATAAGGCAGTTTTAGTAGGACGGTTGACAAGAGATCCTGAAGTCAGATATTCACAGGGAGAGAACGCAACGGCAGTTGCGAGATACACAGTTGCCGTTGACCGCAGATTCAAAAGGGACGGAGAGCCGACAGCGGACTTTATTCCGTGCGTTGTGTTCGGGCGTTCCGCAGAGTTTGCGGAGAAGTATTTCCGCCAGGGAATGCGGGTTTCCGTTTCCGGACGTATCCAGACCGGAAGCTACACGAACAAAGAAGGTGTGAGAGTATACACTACGGAAGTGATCGTGGAGGAACAGGAATTCGCGGAGAGCAGGGCTGAGAGTGAGGCGGGCAGATCCTCTTACCAGCAGCCGGCTCCGGCACCGGCACCGAGCGCGCCGGCAGGCGACGGATTTATGAATATCCCTGATGGCATTGATGAGGAGCTGCCGTTCAACTGACCGGAAGCACTTAGTGAGCGCTAGCCGTAGACGCAGTGCGAATTTAGTGTGAGGTCGTTCTTTTTCTTTGGCGAAGTCTTTGCGAGCCCAGGAAAAAGAACTTCATTGTGAAGAAAGGAGAACCATCATGGCTTACGAAAAGGGAAGCAGACCAGAAGGCGGCTTCAAGAGAAGAGGCCCGGCACGCAGAAGAAAAAAAGTGTGCGTATTCTGTGGGAAAGAGAATAACGAGATCGATTACAAGGACGTTGCAAAGCTGAAGAAATATGTTTCTGAGAGAGGAAAAATTCTTCCGAGAAGAATCACAGGAAACTGTGCAAAGCACCAGAGAGCTCTTACAGTAGCAATCAAGAGGGCAAGACATATTTCCCTGATGCCGTACGTTCAGGACTAATTGAAGAACAGTAAAAGCAGAAGGCTGATTTCGCGGATAATACCGGAAGTCAGCCTTTTATAATGCATGACCTGATGTCAGGCAGGTAAAATTTATCTCAGCTGTTGACAGGGTCGAAAGTCAAACCTGTCAGAGTGAGAAAACGCTCCGCGCTTATTAGGGGATCTTCAGACAGGATGACCTATCCGTGCTGCCCGGCCGTACTCTGCTTTAGAGACCAGTATCCCCTCATCAATCACATTCTCCTGCGCGATTCTGAGATATTTTTTCATAACATTATTTTTCATGACAGCCTCCGGATCTTAGCTGCTGCAATGATCAGCGCTCTGCTATGGAACCTGTTTCCCGGGCATAAATCTTCACCAGTTCCGTAGCAATTCTGCACGCTGCTTCCATACCTTCCACTGTGATGTGCTCATACGGACCATGATATCCGTGACCTCCGGTTCCCAGATTCGGGCAGGGAAGTCCTTTAAAGCTTAACTGCGCGCCGTCCGTGCCACCCCTGATTGGAAGGATGAGAGGCGTGACGCCTGCGTTCCGGCAGGCGTTTTTCGCATTCTCGATCAGATGCATGCAGCCAGAGATGATCTCTGCCATGTTGCGGTACTGGTCTGTTATTGTGAGAACGGCAGTTCCGCGGCCCCATTTTTCATTGATTCTTTTTTCGATGCCGCGGAGTGCCATTTTACGCTCTTCGAATTTCTCTGCGTCATGGTCGCGGATGATATAGCGCAGAACTGCGTTTCCCACGTCTCCTGTCATATCAGTCAGATGATAGAAGCCCTCGTAGCCGTCTGTATTCCTGGGCGTTTCATTTTCCGGCAGCATGGAGTTGATCTCCATGGCGATGAGAGAAGCGTTTACCATGATGTCTTTGGAGGAACCGGGATGGACATTTACGCCGCTGATCTGAAATTCAGCTTTGGCGGCATTGAAGTTTTCGTATTGTATTTCTCCTTCCGTATCGCCGTCCAGTGTGTAGGCAAAGTCAGCACCGAATTCTTCCACATTAAAATGGGCGGCGCCCATCCCGATCTCCTCGTCAGGGGTAAATGCGATGGAAATGGGACCATGAGGGATATTTTCATCAAGGATACGCTCTGCCATGGTCATGATCTCCGCAATTCCTGCCTTATCGTCCGCCCCCAGGATTGTGGTACCGTCGCTTGTGATCAGGGTGCGGCCTTTGAGCTCCCGGAGATGGGGGAACATATCCGGGGAAAGGATCCGTCCGCTTGTGCCAAGGGGAAGGTCCCGCCCGCTGTAATCCTCGTGGATCTCAGGCAGGATCCGATGATCGCAGAAATCTGACACTGTGTCCAGATGTGCGATGAAGCCGATCTTCGGACGGTCTTCATATCCCGGCGTGGGAGGAATATGGGCGTACAGATAGCATCTGGTGTCAACCTTAACATCCGTGATCCCCATTGTAAAAAGCTCGCGTAAGAGATGATGCGCAAGCTCAAACTGACATGCGGAAGACGGGACGGTAGTGCTCTCCTCGTCGCTGGGAGTCCTGATGGCAATATATTTTAACAATCTTTCATATGGTTTCATTGAAATGCTCCTCTCCTATATTATTCAGGCTGTTATTTGCTTCTGTGATGCGGGATTTAGTGTTATTGAATTTATTGTAGCGTATGCCGCAGGCATCTTCAAGAGGGGGCGGATGAGGAATGCTATATTATTATTCCCGCCATATTGAAAAATACCGGCACTATTTATTGACATATGTTCATTAATGAGTATACTTATAGTCAGGATCATATATCCGGGAATGATATATCCTATCTGTGGAAAGGGAAGGGAGGGCTCATATGCCAAGACCGCAGAAGCAGCGCTGTATCTGTTCCCTGCCCCGAGCTGAAGTGTTCACACCGCTGGGATGCAATGCATCCGGCAGCGTCAATCTTACATACGATGAATACGAGGTGATACGCCTGCTGGATCATATGCAGATGACTCAGGAGCAGTGTGCCAGGAGGATGGGGATATCCCGCCCTACAGTGACGCGGATCTACGATGAGGCGCGCCGGAAGGTTGCGGATACGCTTGTCAACAGCAGGTCCCTTACCATCAGCGGCGGAGACGTCTATGTCTGCCCCGCTCCGCGTCCGGAATGCGCAGGCGAGGAGAATTGCTGCCATCGGAAGCGGGAGAAGGGAATCGGCTGGAGGGAAACTGAAGAACCGGTACAGATGCAAAGAAAAATTTAAAGTAACGATGAAAAAGAAAGGAAAGAGGCAGAGAATATGAAAGTAGTCATTATCGGCGGAGTCGCAGCAGGCACGAAGACTGCGGCAAAATTAAAGAGAGAGGACAGAAGCATTGATGTGACAGTGGTTACGAAGGATCAGGATATCTCCTATGCCGGATGCGGACTGCCCTATTATGTGGGCGGATTTATCGAGAGCAGGGATGAACTGATCGTGAATACACCACAGAAATATTCCGGACTGACCGGAGTGGAGGTGCGCACCGGAAAAGAGGCTGTGGCAGTGGATCCGGCGAAAAAAGAAGTGATATTAAAGGATATGCAGACCGGAAACACAGAAGTCTGCTCCTATGATAAGCTGGTGATCGCCACAGGTGCTTCAGCGGCAGAACTGCCAGTAGAGGGA
>CALWFS010000230.1 GCA_944377705.1 uncultured Mediterraneibacter sp.
AGAGCGCCTTTTTCCATTACCTGGGGGATAAAGGTATGACCGTCCACCCGGGCCCCTTTTATTGCGATAAAAAGGCTGTCCTTTTCAACTTTTCTGCTGTCAATGACTACGCTGCTGACTTCCCGTAAAGCAAGTTTGGGGCTGCCATAGTATGTGCCGCCGCAGGCTTCGGTGATTTCCTGTAAAGACATATGTTTCATGAATATCGTGCCTCCAGTGATTCTTTGATGATGAGCTCACACAGATCTCCGTATTCAATGCCCATGGCTTTTGCTTCCTTAGGAAGCAGGCTTGCCGCCGTCATCCCCGGGAGTGTGTTCATCTCCAGACAGTACAGATTTCCGTTTTCATCCAGAAGAAAATCCGCGCGGCTGTATACATTGAGTTTCAGTGCATGGAAGGCGCGGACAGTCAGGTCGCGCATGCGCTGGTCGATCTCTTTCGGAATGTCGGCAGGGCATATTTCCAGAGTCGCGTCTGCCTGGTATTTGTTCGCGTAATCAAAGAAACCGGTCCTGGGGATAATCTCAATGGGGGGAAGCGCCTCTCCGTCAATAACTCCGCAGGCGAATTCTCTTCCTTTGATATATTTCTCAATGACCACTTCATCTTCGTAGCGGAAGGATTTTTCAAGAGCTTTCTCGTACTCGCTTTCTGTATTTACAATATAAACGCCAATGCTGGACCCGCCTGAGCAGGGTTTTACGACAACCGGGAAATCAAGCCCCAGGGATCTGACAGAGTGGTCCTGTGCATTTTTGTGCAGGCAGGCGCCCGCCGGAGTATCAATGCCGGACTGGAGAAATACCTGTTTGGTGAAGCCTTTGTCCATTGCCACCGCGCAGCCAAGGGAATCAGGACCCGTGTAACGGATTCCCAGCAGGTCAAAAGCTGCCTGGAGCTTCCCGTTTTCCCCTTCTCCTCCGTGCAGACCGAGAAATGTGATGTCTGCCAGGCGGCAGAGCTCAATGACATTTGGACCCAAGAAACAGTCAGACTGGTCCGGGCGGGAAGCTTTCACTGCCGCCAGATCCGGTTCGGCTGTACTGATATTACCCGCAATCTCCAATCCATGCCCGGGAAGCGTAAATACGTCTTCAAGATTTTTCGGCGCATTTTCCAGTCCGAGGAAAACATCCAGAAGGAACGCGTCATGCCCTTTTTCTATCAGAGTTCTGCATATTCCTGCGGCAGACGCCAGGGAGACGTCCCGCTCTGTGCTCAATCCGCCTGCAAGTACGATGATTTTCATGATATTTTATACTCCTTAATCTTTTTTTGTTTCATTTATATCATTGCCTGTATCACAGTGCCCCTGGACTGAGATCATACGTTGACACTGTTCAGAAGATCTGTTTTTGTGTTGTACAGTTTCTGTGACAGATCCACATATACTTTGTGAGGGTTGAAGAGACGCTTTGTCTCATCCCACAGTGTGTCCTTTTCCTGCCTGCAGAATTCTGCGATCTCCTTTACCGTGGGAGACTGATATTTGCACTCTCCTCTGATAAAGATAGGTTTCAGGATTTCCTTCATTGTGTATGTCCCGCCGGCAAGCCTTGTTTTCTTCCAGGTCGCGTTCGGGTCAAAGAGGAGCAGGTCCTTGGAGGTATCATACTCCTCGCCTGCGAAGCAGATCAGATCCGCGCGCATCTTGCCTGTCTCTTTGTCATAGATCCGGTAGATCGTTTTGTTTCCGGGATTTGTGATTTTCTCTATATTTTCGGAAATCTTGATCTTTGGTATAAATTCGCCGTTCTCATCCTGGATCGCTGCCAGTTTATAGACTCCGCCAAAGGAAGGGCAGTCTTTTGAAGTGATAAGGTTTGTGCCCACACCCCAGGAAGTGATCTGCGCGCCCTGGATTTTCAGATCATTGATGAGAAATTCATCAAGGTCATTTGAAGCCGCGATGACTGCGTCTGTGAAACCGGCGTCATCCAGCATTTTTCTGGCTTTTTTAGACAGATATGCCAGGTCTCCGGAATCAAGGCGGATACCGTAGCTTTTGGGATGGATTCCTGCATCGCGCATTTCTTTAAATACCCGGATCGCATTTGGCACTCCTGATTTCAGTGTGTCGTATGTGTCTACAAGGAGAGTGCACGCATCTGGATACAGGCGTGCGTATTCTTTAAATGCAGTATATTCATCCTTAAAACTCATGATCCAGCTGTGGGCGTGTGTCCCAAGGACCGGCACGTCGAAAAGCTCGCCTGCGAGGACATTAGATGTGCCTACGCATCCGCCGATCATCGCGGCGCGAGCGCCGTACAGCCCTGCGTCCGGACCCTGGGCGCGGCGGAGCCCAAACTCCATGACGCCGTTCCCCTGCGCTGCATGGACGACACGGGAGGCTTTTGTGGCGATCAGGCACTGATGGTTGATGATCGTCAGGATCGCGGTCTCTACAAGCTGTGCCTCCATGATCGGCGCCACTACTTTGATCAGCGGTTCCCGGGGAAAGATAACACTCCCCTCAGGGATCGCATAGATGTCCCCGCTGAAGTGAAATCCACTCAGATAATGAAGGAAATCTTCACTGAAGATCCCAAGCCCGCGCAGATAATCTACATCTTCATAAGAAAAGTTCAGATTTTTGATATACTCAATGACCTGTTCCAGACCTGCCATGATGGAATAGCCGCCATTGTTCGGATTTTCTCTGAAAAACATGTCAAAGATAACGGTTTCATTTTCCTGTGTCTCAAAATAGCCCTGCATCATGGTCAGTTCGTAGAGATCAGTCAGCAGAGTGAGATTCTGTGAACTCATAGTGTTTTCCCTCTTTTCATTCGTCACGGAGCCGCACAGAAAGCGGCTGGGTTGTGATTTTCTTTACGATTATAGCACAAGTCTTAAAAAAGTAAAATGTATGCGCCATTTATTTTTTCGTAACAGTCCGATGTGCTAAGCGCCAGTACCTGATGTGCGATTTAGTTTTTTTGGTCTGTTCTTTATATGTTATTTATCGGGAAAACGTGCTATGATAGATAAGGAACTGACGGTGCATGAGGCGGGCGCTTTGGTGAAAGCGCAGTCCTTCAGGATGATTGATTATTAAGACAGGAGGCAGCAGCAATGGTAAGAAAAGGATTTAAAATGAAATTGTACCCGGGTATGGAGGCAGAGTATGAGAAACGCCACAATGAATTATGGCCGGAAATGCAGGAAATGATCCATGAGTATGGCGGCAGGAATTACACGATCTTCCTTGACAGGGAGACACTGGTGCTTTATGGGTATATTGAGGTGGAAGATCCGGCAAAATGGGATGAGAGTGCGGATACAGCGATCAACCGCAAGTGGTGGGATTTTATGGCTGATATAATGGAGACAAATCCGGATAACAGTCCCGTTTCCGTAGATTTGCATGAGGTATTCCATCTGGATTGAGAAAAAAGAGGATGCGATACATAAAAAGAGGCGCTCCTTGACGGCTGTAACCGTGATATGATCCCCCTTAAGTAGACAAGGTAAATAACCAAAATCTACTTAAGGGGGATTTATTATGTCAAAATCTAAA
>CALWFS010000231.1 GCA_944377705.1 uncultured Mediterraneibacter sp.
TCTACATTTGCGATCGCGGGCGCGTATTATTACCTCTATCTGTTCTTTGAAAGGCTGGTTGTGACGGGAGACGTATCGGGAAGTGTTTTCTATGCCTGGGCAATTTTCGGATTGCTGATCGGAGGGAATGCAGTTTATTTTATCGGGGTGCTTGCCTCACATGTACTGGGATTCCGGCTGGAGACGAATCTGAGAAAACGAGGGATTGACGGACTTGCAGGAGCAAGCTTTCGATTTTTTGATCTGAATTCCAGTGGGAAGATACGGAAGATCATCGATGATAATGCATCGCAGACGCATACGATCACAGCCCATCTTCTTCCGGATATTGCCAATGCCCTGGCAAAACCGTTTTTGATCCTGATCATAGGTTTTATCGTCAGTATCCGGGTGGGAGTTCTGCTGACCCTGCTTACTGTGGCTGCTGTGATACTTTATGCCGGGATGTCGGGAGAAACACAGTTTATGAAGCGATATCAGCAGGCGCTTGAGCGCCTGAGCGCGGAGACGGTAGAGTATGTCCGGGGGATCCAGGTAGTCAAGATTTTCAATGCTGACGCCCGGTCTTTTAAGGCGCTGCACGAAGCGATCCATGACTATGCGAAGTTTGCCCTTAATTATTCTATGAGTTGTAAAGTTCCGTGGGTGCTCTTACAGTGGCTCATGTTCGCTATCACTGCAGTACTTGTGCCGTTTCTCTTTCTGCTCCCGGAAGTTTTTGCGCATGAAGCCGGAACAGCGGTGGAGCTTTTGATGCTGATGTTTTTATCCGGCGTCATGTTTTCTACGATTATGAAGGTCATGTATGTAGTGATGTATTCCTTCAACGGCGCCATGGCAGTAGATAAGCTGGAAGAAATGTACGAGGAGATGCGCAGGGACGGTTTAAAACATGGTACAAGAGAAGATTTCCCGAACTTTGATATCGAGTTCGACCATGTTACTTTCGGCTATGGGGATAAACCGGTGCTTTGCGATGTCAGTTTTACTTTAAAGCAAAACCGCAGTTATGCCCTGGTGGGGGCGAGCGGCAGCGGAAAATCAACGATTGCCAAGCTGATCTCAGGATTCTACAGAGTGGATGAGGGAGCGATCAGGATCGGAGGGCATCCTCTGGAAGAGTACAGTGAAAATGCAGTTCTGAGAAATATCGCATTTGTCTTCCAGGATGTGAAACTGTTCAAGACAACACTGTACGAAAATGTAGCTCTTGCGAACAGATCCGCCAGTCATGCCCAAGTCATGGATGCTTTCCGCCGGGCGGGGTGTGAGAGTATCCTCGATAAATTTAAGGACCGTGAAAACACGATGATCGGCTCAAAGGGCGTCTACCTATCCGGCGGAGAGAAGCAGCGTATCGGCATTGCAAGGGCGATCCTGAAGGACGCCCGCATCGTTATCATGGACGAGGCGAGCGCTGCCGTAGATCCGGAGAATGAACACGAGCTTCAGAAAGCATTTTCCGAGCTGATGAAAGATAAGACTGTGATTATGATCGCGCACCGCCTGTCAAGCATCCGAAATGTGGATGAGGCGCTTGTTATCGAGAAGGGACAGATCATTGAGCGGGGCTGCGACAGGGAGCTTATGGAGAGAGATACCCGTTACAGATTCTTCCAGGAACTGTATGCGCAGGCAAATGATTGGAGGGTGAGAGAACATGCGTAAATGGCTGGAAAAACGGTTTGCACTGACACCGAGGGGAGCAGCGGACACGATGAAGGCGATCCTGGCATCCTTTTTTGTTTCACTGTCAGCATATGCGCCTGCGTGCCTGCTCCTGCTGGTGATCGATGATTTTGTCCTGGGGAACCACCGCCCGGCATCTTTTTATCTTATTTTGTCCGCTGTGATCCTGATCGTGATCCTTGTGCTGATGTTTATCGAATATGACAATATGTACAATACAACATACAGGGAGAGCGCAAATCTGCGGGAAGAGATTGCGGATCGATTAAATCAGCTTCCTCTTTCTTATTTCTCCAGACATGATATGTCTGATCTGACGCAGACTATCATGGCGGATGTAGAGGCGATTGAGCATGCGATGAGCCATTCAATCCCGAAATTTATCGCCTTTTTCTTCTATTTTCCGATCCTGGCGGTCATGCTGATCGGATATAACTATAAGCTCGGGCTGACAGTAATTCTTCCGATCGCTCTGGGATACGGGATGATCGTGCTTTCCAAACGAATCCAGATCGGGATAAATAAGAAATATTATCTTCAGCTTCGCAAAAATTCGGAGAGCTTTCAGGAAGCGATTGAAAATGCGCAGGAGATCCGGAGCTTTGGGCTGAACAGAACTTTGAAGGCAGACCTGAACAAGCAGATGGAAGAAAGCGAGAGTCTTCATCTGCGCAGTGAGATCACATCTGCTATCCCGCTGCTGATGTCCAATATCGTGATGCAGCTCTCTCTGGCGCTTGTGATCATTTTTGGGGTAAACATGATGATCAGCGGAGAGATCAGTATCCTGGTGCTGATCGCATATATTGTTGCCGCGCTGAAGGTCAAAGAGGCAGTGGATACGATCAGTGAGAATGTATCCGAGCTGTACTATCTTGACGCCCGCATCGAGCGTATCAATGATATCCGCGGCGCGGCAGTGCAGGAGGGAAGAGACGAGGAGATCAGCAGTTATGATATCAGCCTTAAAGATGTTACCTTCTCATACAATGAGGACAGTCCGGTGTTAAAAGGCGTCACCTTTGACGCAAATCAGGATGAGGTAACAGCCCTGGTCGGTGTCAGCGGATGCGGAAAGACCAGTATCCTGCGTCTTATATCCAGACTTTATGACTATGACGGCGGTTCCGTCACGATCGATGGGAAGGACATTAAAGAGATCTCAACGGAATCTTTATTTAAAAAGATCTCCATAGTCTTCCAGGATGTAATACTGTTTAACACCTCTATTATGGAAAATATCCGCCTGGGTGACAGAAATGCTTCCGATGAACAAGTCATGGAGGCGGCGCGGCTTGCAAACTGCGATGAGTTTATCATGCGCCTGCCCGAAGGCTATCAGACAAAGATAGGGGAGAACGGGATCACTCTTTCGGGAGGAGAGCGTCAGAGACTGTCCATTGCCCGGGCGCTGCTGAAGGATGCGCCGGTCATAATTCTTGACGAGATCGCGGCAGCCCTTGACGTGGAGAACGAAAAAAAGATCCAGGACAGCCTGAACCATCTGATCGCCGGAAAGACCGTCATCATCATTTCCCACAGACTGAAGTCTGTAGAACATGTGGATAAGATCGTAGTGATTGAAGGCGGCGTGACGGAGGCGTCCGGAACACACGAAGAATTGCTGCAAAAATCCGTCACTTATCGAAAACTGGTCAAAAATGCAGCGCTTGCTGAAGAATTTATGTATTAACCACATCAGATATATATGAGCAGCAGAGCCGGAAAGGTGTCCTGAAGCTCTCCCGAAAAGGATTCACCGGGAAGGCTTTAGAACACCTTTTCTTGTTTTTTTATTGACCAAAGCAGAAGATAGCAGTAAGATATGCA
>CALWFS010000232.1 GCA_944377705.1 uncultured Mediterraneibacter sp.
TCAGACAATCCCCCTGCTGATTTCAACGCATAGTCCCGGATTTCAAGTTTTTGCAAGCCCCTCCGCAGTCGCCTCAGCCACCTACGCACACGCTCTGAAAGGTTTTCGAAAAGGCGCTTCGCTGTTTTCTACATTGGCTCAAGTCGGAAGGCTCCCACAGCAAATGCAGATTTTATATAATGATGCACACCATCCCCCCATTTGAGTCATTCACAATTTTCTGCATGGAATCCTGCAGTTTTACCTGACTTTCATCATTGATCATTGAGATTTTATTTTTCATTCCGTCCATGACAAGCTCTTCTACGGATTTTCCGAATATATTCGTACCCCATACTCCTTCCGGGGTCTCGCTCTCTTTCTTGATATACTGTACCAGGTCTTCTGCCTGCTGCTCATTCCCCACGATCGGGGCGATCTCTGTTTCTATGTTCGCGCGGATCATATGGATCGATGGCGCTTCGGAGCGGATCTTCACCCCGTACTTACTGCCCTGCTTTATAATCACGGGTTCTTCCAGACGGATATCTTCTCTGGATGGGGTGACTACACCATACCCTTTCATCTTCACGTCAGCGAACGCGTCTCTTACCCGGCTCAGTTCATCTTTCATTGAAGCAAGCTCTTTGACTGTGGAGATCAGTTCATATTCACCTTTTATATCCGCTCCGGTCAGCTCGCTGAGCACTTC
The DNA here is from genome assembly GCA_944377705.1 of uncultured Mediterraneibacter sp. GTDB lineage: Bacteria > Bacillota > Clostridia > Lachnospirales > Lachnospiraceae > Mediterraneibacter. Next base: position 692 of record CALWFS010000232.1, read on the forward strand.
ATAATAGTATTTTTGTTCAAATCCAACCCGGACCCTGACTTTTCCGGTATCCATCTCGATCTGATCCACCTGGATACTGTCTATATACGGACTGTCATACCCAATGGTGCAGGAGACAATACTTCGCACATCATTCAGATCCTCCATTACCGCGCGGACGCAGTTTAAGAGGTCCTGTTTGATCCGGTGTTCCCTGGAAAGCATCTCCACCCATTTGGGCACATAGAATTCCACCTCGGTGATGGGGAACTCAAAAAGTACCTGGCGCATGATCTCATGGATATCTTCTGTCTTCAGTTGTTCGCAGTTGACCGGGATCACGGCGGCGCCATATTTCTTTTCCATCTCTTCCTTTAATTCTTTTGCCTCATCTGTATATGGCTTCTGGCAGTTCAGAAGGATCAGGAAGGGTTTTCCTATGGACTGAAGTTCCTTGACTGTCTTCTCCTCTGCCGGTATGTAGTTCTCCCGTGGAAGACCGGTCACACTGCCATCCGTAGTCACTACAAATCCTATAGTGGCGTGATCATGGATAACCTTCTGTGTACCGATGGCAGCCGCTTTCGTAAACGGGATCTCATATTCAAACCATGGTGTCCTTACCTGCCGCTCTTCCTCATTTTCTGTATGTCCGGAAGCGCCCTCGACCATGTATCCCACACAGTCGATCAGACGGATCTTGACTTCCACATCATCTGACAGTTTTACTACTGCCGCTTCCTTTGGCACAAACTTGGGTTCTGTTGTCATGATCGTTGTGCCAGAGGCAGACTGTGGGAGCTCATCCTGCGTCCTCGCCCTGGCATGCTCATCCGTCATATTCGGAAGAACCAGCAGGTCCATAAAACGTTTGATAAACGTAGATTTGCCTGTCCTCACCGGACCGACCACGCCAATGTAAATCTCGCCGTTTGTGCGCGCTTTCATATCTCTGTATACCTGAAATGAATCCATAAAAATACCCCCTTGTTCTGCTGTTACAATTTATGCAGACACGCGAGGGGGTATGACTTTTTCTTCTTCCGGGACTGCTATTCTTCCCAGGTAAGAGAACGGTTCTCACTGCGGGATTCTCTCTGCATCAGGTCGTCCACTGCCTGAGCCGGAGATTTTCCTTCGAACAAAACTTTATTTACTTCCTCCACTATAGGCATCGACACATCATATTTCTCCGCCAGCTTTGCCGCTGCCCTGGCAGAATACACTCCTTCCACCACCATCTGAACCTCATCCATAGCTTCCCGGACAGTCTTGCCCTGTCCGATAAGATAGCCGGCTTTTCGATTACGGCTGTGTACACTGGCACAGGTCACGATCAGATCCCCGATGCCGGTCAGACCGGTGAAGCTCTCGATCTTGCCCCCCATCTTTACCCCCAGCCGGGCGATCTCAGCGATCCCTCTCGTGATAAGCGCTGCCTTCGTATTGTCCCCGTAGCCGAGGCCATCCGCGATACCCGCTGCCAGGGCAATCACATTTTTCAGTGATCCCCCAAGCTCGATCCCAAGGATATCAGAGCTTGTATATACACGGAACACACGGCTTATAAACATAGACTGAAGATACTCCGCGGTTTTCCTTGTCTTCGCCCCGATCACACAGGTCGTCGGGAGCTTACGTCCCACTTCCTCTGCATGACTCGGGCCCGAGAGGACCGCCACGTCTGCCTGTGGAATCTCTTCTTCGATCTGACGGGAAAGCGTCATAAGCGTAGATTCCTCTATCCCCTTTGCCACATCCACAATAATCTGTCCTTCAGCTACATACGGCTCCATCTTTTGTGCGGTTGACCGCGTAAAGGGAGACGGGACCGCAAGTACGAGAAAGTCCTTTCCCCTGATCGCGCTCTCCAGATCCCCGGTAATGACCATATCATCTGCCAGCTTCACTCCCGGCAGCTTCAGCTCATGTTCTCTCTTTTCATCCAGCATCTTCACTTCATTCTCATCAATCGACCAGATCGTCACCTGATGCCCGTTATCGTGAAGAAGGACGGACAGCGCAGTACCCCAGCTTCCGGCCCCAAGCACGCCTGCCTTTGCCATGATACACTCCTCCTTTTCCTGTTATTCTTTTTTCTTTGCACCGAATTTATTCTCCGTGCCTTTTGCCAGCCTTCCCAGATTTGCCCTGTGCCTGTACCACGCAAGCACAGTCATGAGGAAGAGCACTGCATAGAGCTCATAGCATCTGGCAGCGTCCATCCGTAGCCATCCCATCTGTCCCATGATGACCATCTCGATCAAAAAGACTGTATAAGCCGCAAGAGAACCGACGGATATGTATCTTGTCACAGCAACCGGGACAAGAAAAAATGCAAGCGTGACCGGAATCATCAGAAGGCTCGCGGGCAAGTGCCAGAAACTGTTGACTGCCACGAGACCGGCCATCACGGCAATCCCCTTTCCGCCCTTGAAATTCATATAAAACGGAAAGTTGTGTCCGAGTGTCACTCCTGCGCCCGCATACATGGCAAGCAGGGGCATCATATCACTTCCCCGGTACATGAAATACGAGACCAGAAAAGCGGCAACGCATTTCAAAACATCGCCGAAAAACGTCATTGCTCCCGCTTTCCAGCCCAGCACTCTGAGTGCATTTGTGGTGCCGGCATTTCCGCTGCCCTTTTTCCTGATATCCATATGGTTCATCTTCCCGACCAGATAACCGGTCTGAAAGAGACCGCACACATACCCCACCGCAAGACAGATCAATCGTTCCATAGCTTTACTGCTCCTTTTCCTTTCTCTCTCTTATAAAGAACTTCAGAGAAGTTCCCCTGAACCCGAATGCTTCCCTGATCTTATTCTCCAGGTATCTT